>NZ_JAGXFK010000052.1 GCF_024637375.1 Sediminimonas sp.
ATGGGGCAGGTCGTGCCGTTCGTGCTGGTATTCAACTTCGTCGCGGGCTTTGCCTATGTGGTGGCGGGCCTGGGCTTGTGGCTTCGGAAATATTGGGCGGCCTGGCTGGCCGCCGCGATATTTGCCGGGTCACTCGTGGTCCTGTTGCTGCTGGGGCTTCACGTTCTGCAAGGCGGCGGCTACGAGATGCGGACGGTCCTGGCCATGCTGCTGCGCACCGTGGTCTGGGCGATGGTTGCGACCGTTGCGTTTTGGGCGCTTGCGCGACGCGCGAAACCAGACGCGTGAGCGAGGCGATCATGGCGTGCGCCCCCATTTTTCCGGGGCGGCGTGCCCGCCCGGACAGCGCCCTTGCATTCGCGGCGCGCGGCTTCTATACGCGCCGCTGTGGCCTTCCTGGCCCGACTCAACCTGAAACGACGCCGTGGTCGGCCGCTCCCGTCGCTGGGGGCCGTATCCGGCACAAGGAGAAGCGACATGAAACTCAACGAACTTCGTGACAACGACGGCGCGGCGCATCGGCGCAAGCGCGTGGCGCGCGGCCCCGGCTCGGGCAAGGGCAAGATGGGCGGCCGTGGCATCAAGGGGCAAAAGGCGCGCTCGGGCGTGGCCATCAATGGCTACGAGGGCGGGCAGATGCCGCTCTACCAGCGCCTGCCCAAACGCGGCTTCAACAAGCCCAACCGCAAATCATACGCTGTGGTCAATCTCGGTCTCATCCAGAAATTCCTCGACGCCGGCAAGATCGACGCCGGTCAGCCGATCACCGAGGATGTGCTCGTGGCCTCGGGCCTGGTGCGACGCAAGCTCGACGGCGTGCGCGTACTGGCCAAGGGCGATCTGACGACCAAGGTCACGCTGGAAGTGACCGGCGCGTCGCGCGCGGCGGTCGAGGCGGTCGAAAAGGCCGGTGGCGCTCTCAAGGTTGCAGCGCGGCCCGCGGCTGAATGAATCGGGTTGTGAGCGGCGCCCGCGCCGCTTACAAGTACCCGCAGTTTTCCATGAACGCCGCCTGAGCCGGAAAACCGCTCTGGGCGGCGTTGTCACTTGAAAGAGACCCGCATGGCATCTGCAGCAGAACAAATGGCGGCGAACACCAGTTGGGGCGCGTTGGCCAAGGCGACCGATCTGCGCAACCGTATCCTGTTCACCCTTGGCCTGCTGATTGTTTATCGGCTTGGCACCTTCATCCCGGTTCCGGGGATCGAAGGCGAAGCGCTGCGCGACTTCATGGAGGGCGCGGCCGCGGGCCTGGGCGGTATCCTGTCGATGTTCACCGGCGGCGCGCTTGGCCGCATGGGGATCTTCGCGCTGGGGATCATGCCCTATATCTCGGCTTCGATCATCATCCAGTTGCTGGCGTCGATGGTGCCGCGGCTCGAACAGATCAAGAAAGAGGGCGAACAGGGCCGCAAGAAGATAAACCAGTACACCCGCTACGGCACCGTGTTCCTGGCCACGTTGCAGGCTTACGGGCTGGCGCGCAGCCTGGAGGCGGGCGATCTGGCCACCGAGCCGGGGCTTTATTTCCAGGCCTCGACGGTCATCACGCTGGTGGGCGGCACGATGTTCCTGATGTGGCTGGGCGAACAGATCACCGCCCGCGGCATCGGCAACGGCATCTCGCTGATCATCTTCGTCGGCATCGTGGCCGAGATCCCCGCGGCACTGGCGCAGTTCCTCAGCCAGGGGCGGTCGGGTGCGATCAGCCCCGCGGTGATCGTCGGCGTGCTGGTGATGGTGGTCGCCGTGATTGCCTTCGTGGTGTTCATGGAACGCGCTTTGCGCAAGATCCATATCCAGTATCCGCGCCGGCAGGTGGGGATGAAGGTCTATGATGGCGGCTCGTCGCACCTGCCCGTCAAGGTCAACCCGGCGGGCGTGATCCCGGCGATCTTTGCCAGCTCGCTTCTGCTGCTGCCGACGACGGTCAGCACCTTCTCGGGCAATCAGACCGGGCCGGTGATGTCCACGATATTGGCCTATTTCGGGCCTGGGCAGCCGCTCTACCTGCTGTTCTTCGTGTTGATGATCGTGTTCTTTGCGTATTTCTATACCTTCAACGTGTCGTTCAAGCCCGAAGATGTGGCTGACAACCTGAAGAACCAGAACGGGTTTGTTCCCGGCATTCGGCCGGGCAAGAAAACCGCCGAATACCTGGAATACGTCGTCAACCGCGTGCTGGTGCTGGGCTCGGGCTATCTGGTGGCGGTGATGCTGCTGCCTGAAATCCTGCGCAGCCAGTTTGCGATTCCGTTCTATTTCGGCGGCACCTCGGTTCTGATCGTGGTCTCGGTGGCCATGGACACCGTCCAGCAGGTGCAAAGCCATCTCTTGGCGCATCAATACGAGGGCCTGATCGAGAAATCCCAGCTGCGCGGCAAATCGCGCAAGCGCGGCAAGGGCGGCAAAAAAGGGACAGGACGCAAATGAACATCATTCTTCTGGGCCCCCCGGGGGCCGGCAAGGGCACCCAGGCGCGCCACCTGGTCGAGACGCGCGACATGATCCAGCTAAGCACCGGCGACATGCTGCGCGAGGCCAAGGACAGTGGCACCGAGATGGGTCGCAAGGTGGCCGAGGTGATGGCGCGCGGTGACCTGGTGACCGACGAAATCGTCATCGGGCTGATCCGCGAAAAGCTGGAAGGCGACAGCAAGGGCGGCTTCATCTTCGACGGGTTCCCGCGCACGCTGGCCCAGGCCGACGCGCTGGCCGAGCTGCTGCAAAGCACAGGCCAGTCGCTGGATGCGGTAATCGAGATGCAGGTCGACGACGAGGCGCTGGTCGAGCGGATCACCGGGCGCTATACCTGCGCCAACTGCGGTGAGGTTTATCACGACGTCACCAAGCGCCCTGCCGTCGACGGCGTGTGCGACTCCTGCGGGGGCACCGAGATGAAGCGCCGCGCCGACGACAACGAAGACAGCCTGCGCCAGCGGTTGATGGAATACTACAAGAAGACCTCGCCGCTGATCGGATACTACTACGCGAAGGGCAAGCTGCACACCGTCGATGGCCTGGCCGATATCGACGACGTCAGGGCGGCCATCGCGGCGGTTCTGGACGCCTGAGCCAGCGCGCCCGCGGGCGCGAATGCCGTGCCCCGAGGATTAGGGCAGGGCGGGGCTTGACGTCACCGCCGTTTGGTCATAGGCACCGCAATCTGTATCGCGATTTGATTCTGCCGTCTCGCGCGCGTGTATCCGGCAGGGATCATATTACCTCTATCAGCTGCGGCCCGCAGGCACGATGCCGGCGGGTCACCGTTGTGAAAAAAGGTTCTGGAGCTACGGAACCGCAACGAAAGGAACGTATGACGTGGCACGTATCGCCGGCGTAAACATCCCGACCCACAAACGGGTTCCCATCGCACTGACCTATATCACCGGAATCGGCCCTTCGTCGGCCAGCACGATCTGCGACGCGCTCAGCATCGACCAGTCGCGGCGCGTCAACGAGTTGTCGGATGCCGAGGTCATGTCGATCCGCGAACACATCGACAGCAACTTCACCGTCGAAGGCGACCTGCGCCGAGAGACGCAGATGAACATCAAGCGCCTGATGGACCTGGGCTGCTACCGCGGCCTGCGCCATCGCCGCAACCTCCCCGTGCGCGGCCAGCGCACCCATACCAACGCACGCACGCGCAAGGGCCCCGCGAAGGCCATTGCCGGCAAGAAGAAGTAAGGGAGGACGCAGTCAATGGCACGGGATACCCGCCGCGGGGCCAAGAAAAAGGTCTCCAAGAACATCGCCACCGGCGTGGCGCATGTGAATTCGTCGTTCAACAACACCAAGATCCTGATCTCGGATGTGCAGGGCAACGCGATCGCGTGGTCGTCTGCCGGCACCATGGGTTTCAAGGGGTCGCGCAAGTCGACGCCCTATGCCGCGCAGCTGGCTGCCGAGGATGCCGGCCGCAAGGCGCAGGACCACGGTATGCGCACCCTCGAAGTCGAGGTTCAGGGCCCCGGCTCGGGCCGCGAATCGGCACTGCGCGCGCTGGCTGCCGTAGGCTTCAACATCACCTCGATCCGCGACGTCACGCCGATCGCGCACAACGGCTGCCGCCCGCCGAAACGTCGCCGGGTCTGACAGGATTTTCTTGAAAGGGGGCCGCGCGACAGGTGCGGCCCCCTTCCGTCATTATCAAACCTCGGGCGTTCTGGCCTTTGGACATGGGGACAGAACAGGAATGGAGGGACGCATGATCCACAAAAATTGGGCTGAATTGATCAAGCCGGGCCAGCTTGAGGTGCAGCCGGGCAGCGATCCGCAGCGCCAGGCCACCGTAGTGGCCGAACCGCTTGAGCGCGGCTTCGGCCTGACGTTGGGCAACGCGCTGCGTCGGATACTCATGTCGTCGCTGCAAGGCGCCGCGATCACCTCGTTGCAGATGGACAACGTCCTGCACGAGTTTTCCAGCGTCGCCGGCGTGCGCGAGGACGTCACCGACATCGTTCTCAACCTCAAGGGCGTCGCCCTGCGCATGGAGGTCGAGGGCCCCAAGCGCCTGTCGATCAACGCCAAGGGGCCGGGCGCCGTGACCGCGGCCGACATCAGCGACAGCGCCGGGATCGAGATACTCAACCCCGAGCATGTCATCTGCCACCTCGACGAGGGGGCGGACCTGTACATGGAACTGACGGTCAACACCGGCAAGGGCTATGTCCCCGCCGACAAGAACAAGCCCGAGGATGCGCCGATCGGGCTGATCCCGATCGACGCGATTTATTCGCCGGTGCGCAAGGTCAGCTACGATGTGCAGCCTACCCGCGAGGGGCAGGTGCTGGATTACGACAAGCTGATGCTCAAGGTCGATACCGACGGTTCGATCACGCCCGATGACGCGGTGGCGTTCGCCGCGCGCATCCTGCAGGACCAGCTTTCGATCTTCGTCAACTTCGACGAACCCGAAGCCGCCAGCCGCCAGGACGAGGACGACGGGTTGGAGTTCAACCCGCTGTTGCTCAAGAAGGTGGACGAACTGGAGCTTTCCGTGCGGTCGGCCAACTGCCTGAAGAACGACAACATCGTCTATATCGGTGACCTGATCCAGAAGACCGAGGCCGAGATGCTGCGCACGCCGAACTTCGGCCGCAAGTCGCTCAACGAGATCAAGGAAGTCCTCAGCGGCATGGGCTTGCACCTGGGTATGGATGTCGAGGACTGGCCGCCCGACAACATCGAGGAACTGGCCAAGAAATTCGAAGACGCCTTCTGAGGCGTCTTCACACCACCCGGGCCGCACGCGCCCCAAGGAGAGTTGCTGACACGCATCGGCAACCGGACAAAGCAAAACCGCCCGTAGAGGGCCGAAACCGGAGACAAGAAAATGCGTCACGCAAGAGGATACCGCCGCCTGAATCGCACCCACGAGCACCGCAAGGCGCTGTGGGCGAACATGGCCGGCTCGCTCGTCGAACACGAGCAGATCAAGACCACCCTGCCCAAGGCCAAGGAACTGCGCCCGATCGTGGAAAAGTTGATCACGCTGGCAAAGCGCGGTGACCTGCACGCACGTCGCCAGGCGGCCGCGCAGCTCAAGCAGGACGCGCATGTCGCCAAGCTGTTCGACGTGCTGGGCGCGCGCTACAAGGACCGCCAGGGCGGGTATGTGCGCATCCTCAAGGCCGGGTTCCGCTATGGCGACATGGCACCGATGGCGATCATCGAACTGGTCGACCGCGACCCCGACGCCAAGGGCAAGGCCGACAAGGAACGCGTCGCCGCCGAGGAAGACGCCGACGCGTGATCGCGCCACATTTGCGCATGCAACAGGCCCCCGTCTTCGCGGCGGGGGTCTTTTCAATGGCGCCTCCGCGCCTTGCAATCCCCCGACCGGGGCCGCATATCTTCGCCAAAGACGGAGGTATGCGATGGTCCGTTTCCTGATCGTGCTGTTGTGCTTGGGGCTGGTGCCGCTGGTGGCCCCGGCCGAGACCCGTGTGCCGCAGAGCCGCGCCGAGGTGCAGTTGAGCTTCGTGCCGCTGGTCAAGCAGGCGACGCCGGCGGTGGTCAACATCTACGCCCGGCGCGTTGTCGCCGAGCGCACCAGCCCGTTCATGAACGACCCGTTCTTCGAGGGGCTGTTTCGCAATTTCGGCACCACCCGGCCGCGGGTGCAAAACTCGCTGGGATCGGGCGTGATCCTGTCGGCCGACGGCATCGTGGTCTCGAACTACCATGTCGTCGGACAGGCCACCGATATCCGCGTGGTGCTCAATGATCGGCGTGAATTCGACGCGCGGGTACTGCTGGCCGACGAGGAAAGCGATCTTGCGGTGCTCAAGCTGGAGGGCGCCAGC
This sequence comes from Sediminimonas sp., assembly GCF_024637375.1. Classification (GTDB taxonomy): domain Bacteria; phylum Pseudomonadota; class Alphaproteobacteria; order Rhodobacterales; family Rhodobacteraceae; genus Sediminimonas. Next base: position 6,312 of record NZ_JAGXFK010000052.1, read on the forward strand.
GACATGCCGTTCCTCAGGCTGCGCGACAGCGACGGCGTCGAGGTGGGTGAACTGGCGCTGGCGATCGGCAACCCGTTCGGGGTGGGTCAGACCGTCAGCAGCGGTATCATATCCGGGCTGGCGCGGTCGGGCACCGCGACGGGCAGCGCACGCGGCTATTTCATTCAGACCGACGCGCCGATCAACCCCGGCAATTCGGGCGGTGCATTGATCGACACCGCCGGGCGGCTGATCGGGATCAACACCTCGATCCTGACCCGCTCGGGCGGCTCCAACGGGATCGGGTTCGCCATTCCGGCCAACCTCGTAAAGCAATTCGTGGTCCAGGCACGGGCCGGCAATGACAGCTTCCAGCGCCCCTGGGCGGGGATGAGCGGGCAGCCTGTCGATGCCGACATCGCCGCGTCGCTGGGGCTGGACCGGCCCGGCGGCATGCTGATCTCGCAGTTGCACGCGCAGAGCCCGTTTCGCGAGGCCGGGTTCGAGGCGGGCGATGTGATCCTGACGGTTGACGGCGAGCCGGTGAACACCCCCGCCGAGATGCTGTTTCGCCTGTCGGTCACCGGGATCGGCGACACCGCCACGATTCGCAGTTTTCGGCAGGGTCGCACCGCCCGTGTCGACGTTCCGCTGATCGCCGCGCCCGAAACCCCGCCGCGCGACACCCGCACCCTGGGCCGGGCCAGCGCCCTGCCGGGCCTCGTGCTGAGTACCGTCAACCCCGCCGTGATCGGGGAATACGGCCTGCCGCTGAGCGCGCAGGGCGCGCTGGTCGAGGAACCGGGCCGTTTCGGCGCCCGCGTCGGGCTGCGCGTCGGCGACGTGATCGAAAAGGTCAACGATGCTCCGGTCACGACGAGCGCCGAGGCCGCCCGCGCCCTGCGCCAGCGCATGAACATGGTCGCCATCACCGTTCAGCGCGGCGCCGAACGCTTCGTCACCCGGTTCAGGCTTTAGGCCATGGCCGACCTGTTCGATACCGGGGCCGATGACGCCCACGCCGCGCAGGCCGACACCGCCCCGCATCCGCTGGCCGACCGCATGCGCCCGCGCACCATGGCTCAGGTGATCGGCCAGCAGCAGGTGATCGGCCCCGATGCGCCGCTGGGGGTGATGCTGGCGTCGGGAAGTCTCGGATCACTCATTCTCTGGGGGCCGCCGGGGACGGGCAAGACCACCATCGCGCGGCTGCTGGCGGACGAAACAGACCTGCATTTCGTACAGATCAGCGCCATATTCACCGGCGTGCCGGAACTGCGCAAGGTGTTCGAAGAGGCCAAGCACCGCCGCGCCAACGGGCAGGGCACGCTGCTGTTCGTGGACGAGATACACCGTTTCAACAAGGCCCAGCAGGACGCCTTTCTGCCGCACATGGAGGACGGCACCATCCTGTTGGTGGGCGCCACCACCGAGAACCCCAGCTTCGAGTTGAATGCCGCGCTCATGAGCCGCGCGCAGGTGCTGGTGCTCGAACGGCTGAGCCTGGCGGACCTGGAGCGTCTGGCGCAACGGGCCGAGGCGGAGATCGGCCGGGCGCTGCCGCTGACCGGCCCTGCGCGCGAGGCGCTGCTGGAAATGGCCGATGGCGATGGGCGCGCGGCGCTCAACCTGATCGAGCAGGTGGCGGCGTGGAAGACCGATGCGCCGCTCGATACCGAGGCGCTGTCGGCGCGGCTGATGCGGCGCGCGGCGCAGTATGACAAGTCGGGCGAGGCGCATTACAACCTGATCTCGGCGCTACACAAGTCGGTGCGCGGCTCGGACCCGGACGCGGCGCTTTACTGGCTGGCGCGGATGCTGGAGGGCGGCGAAGACCCGCGTTACCTGGCCCGCCGGATCACGCGCATGGCAATCGAGGATATCGGCCTGGCCGACCCCCACGCGCAGGCGCAATGCCTCGATGCCTGGCAGACCTATGAACGCCTCGGCAGCCCCGAAGGCGAACTGGCGCTGGCGCAGGCGGTGACCTACCTGGCGCTGGCGCCCAAGTCGAATGCTGCCTACATGGCTTACAAGGCGGCGCGCGCGCTGGCGCGCAAGACCGGCAGCACCCCGCCGCCCAAGCATATCCTGAACGCGCCCACGAAACTGATGAAGGACGAGGGCTACGGCGCCGGCTATGCCTATGACCACGATGCCGAGGGCGCCTTTTCCGGGCAGGACTATTTTCCCGAGGACATGAAACGCCCGGTACTTTACCAGCCGGTCGAACGCGGGTTCGAGCGCGAACTGAAAAAGCGGCTGGATTTCTTCGTGGGCCTGCGCGCCAAGCGCCGAGACGACAGATCCTGATCCCCCTGCCAGCTGGCGGGCCGCTTGACAATGGACGCCCCCGCCGCCACAGACGCGGCATGATTGCAAGCCTTATCCAAGTCGCGCTGGGCGGCGCCATCGGGGCTTCGGCCCGCTATCTGAGCAATGTCGGCGTGATGCGCCTCATTGGCCCCGGCTTTCCCTGGGGCACGCTGGCGGTCAACGTGCTGGGCTCTTTCCTGATGGGGGTTCTGTTGGTGGTGCTGGCGCACAAGGACGCGATGCGCCTTGCGCCGTTCCTGATGACCGGGCTGCTGGGCGGGTTCACGACCTTCTCGGCGTTTTCTCTGGACGTGATGACGCTGATCGAACGCGGTCAGATCAACCTGGCGCTGTTCTACGCGATCGGCTCGGTGCTGATGTCGCTGGGGGCGATGGTGTTGGCGATGCTGGTGCTGCGCGGTGTGTTTCAATGAGCCGCGTACAAACCATCCCGGTGGCGCCCGAGGACGCCGATCAGCGACTTGATCGTTGGTTGCGGCGCATGTTCCCGCACCTGCAACAGGGCGCGATCGAAAAGATGTGCCGCAAGGGCGATCTGCGCGTCGATGGCGGGCGCGTCAAGGCCAGCACCCGGCTGCAAGCCGGGCAAAGCGTGCGCATTCCGCCGCTGCCCGATGCCGGCCGCGCGCCGCCGCCATCCGACGCCCGCGTGTCCGAGGCCGATGCACGCATGATCCGCGACTGCGTGATCTACCGCGACGACCATATCATCGCGCTCAACAAGCCGCCGGGCCTGCCCACGCAGGGCGGCAGCAAGCAGACCCGCCATGTCGACGGGCTGTCCGAGGCGCTGCGCTTTGGTTTGGATGAAAAGCCGCGCCTCGTGCACCGGCTGGACAAGGATACCTCGGGTCTGCTGCTGCTCGCGCGCAGTCGCAGCGTGGCCAGCGGCCTGACCGCCGCGTTCCGCCACCGCGCCACGCGCAAGCTATACTGGGCGGCGGTGGCCGGGGTGCCCAGCCCGCGTATGGGCACGGTCAAGTTCGGGCTGGTCAAGGCGCCGGGTCACGGCGCCCGTGGCGAGGGCGAGAAGATGCATTGCGTCCATCCCGACGCGGTGGCGGCCACCGAGGGCGCCAAGCGCGCAGCGACCGATTACGCGGTGCTGTCGGCGCTGGCCAGTCGCGCTGCATGGGTGGCGTTGGTGCCGGTGACAGGGCGCACCCACCAATTGCGCGCCCACATGGCCGAGATCGGCCACCCGATCATCGGCGACGGCAAGTATGGCGGCTCGGGGCAGGACAACATGGGCGAGGGCTGGGGCGCGCAACTGGGCGGCGAGATCAGCCGCAAGCTGCACCTGCACGCGCGGCTGCTGCGGTTCGAACATCCCGTCACCGGGCGCACCGTGACGCTGACGGCGGCGCTGCCCGCGCACATGCGCCACACCTGGGACACCTTCCAGTGGCGCGATGACGAGGTGCCCGAAGACCCCTTCGAGGCGCCGCAATGACCGCGCCGCTGCGCCTGATCGTGTTCGATGTCGATGGCACGCTGGTCGACAGCCAGGTCGACATCCTGGCGGCGATGAGCGCCGCTTTTGCCGCGCTCGATCTGCCGATGCCACCGCGTGACACGGTGCTGGGCATCGTGGGGCTGTCGCTGGACGTGGCGATGGCCCGGCTGGCGCCGGGGCTGGGGGCTGCGGGCCATGCCGAACTGGCGGGCGCCTACAAGGGCGCCTATGCCGACCTGCGCGCGGGTGGCGATGTTGCGCAAACGTCGCCCTTTTACCCGCACGCGCGCACCACGCTGGATGCGTTGTCGCGGCGGCCCGAGAACATCCTAGGCGTGGCCACGGGCAAATCGCGCCGCGGCCTGGACGCGCTGCTGGGCGGGCACGGGCTGGATGGGGTATTCACCACCGTGCAGGTGGCCGATCATCACCCGTCCAAGCCGCACCCCGCAATGCTGCACGCGGCGATGGACGAGGCGGGCGTTACGCCCGACAGCGCCGTGATGATCGGCGATACCAGTTATGACATGGACATGGCGCGCGCCGCCGGGGTGCGGGCGATCGGCGTCGGGTGGGGATACCACGGGCCCGCGCGGCTGACCGGGGCCGATCACCTGTTGGACGATTTCCGCGAACTTCCGGGCCTTCTGGACAGGATATGGGGAGCGCAGACATGAGCACATCGACCGCGCGGCGTTTCTGGACGAAAGCCGAGCCCGTCCCGGCAACGGGGGGCCACGAGGTGCATCTCGACGGGCGCCCGGTCAGGACACCGGCCAAGGCGCCGCTGGTGGTGCCCACGCGTGCGCTGGCCGAGGCGGTGGCGCGCGAATGGAACGCACAGGAAGACAAGGTCGAGCCAGCCACCATGCCGATGACCCGCTCGGCCAACGCCGCCATCGACAAGGTGGCCACGCAGCATGCCGAGGTAGCCGAGATGGTCGCCGATTTCGGGCGCACCGACCTTCTGTGTTATCGCGCGACGGCACCGAAAGAACTGATCGACAGGCAGGACAAGGTCTGGACCCCTTACCTGGACTGGGCGCGCGAGGCGCTGGGCGCGCCGTTGGTCACGGTCGCCGGGGTGATGCCCGTTGCGCAGCCCGAGGCATCGTTGCAGGCGCTGCGGGCGCGGGTGCACGCCATGAGCGCGTTCGAACTGACCGCGTTTCACGACCTGGTGGGCCTGTCGGGGTCGCTGATCCTGGGCTTCGCGGCGACGCAGGAACTGCGGCCGGTCGGCACGATCTGGGATGCGTCGCGCGTCGACCACCTCTGGCAGGAAGAGCAATGGGGCCAGGACGCCGATGCCGCGCGCGATGCGGCGCTCAAACGCGCGGCGTTCTTTCACGCCAAGGCGTTCCATGATCTGGCACGCGCTACCGATTGAGCAAATCGCGGTTAGCCGCGGCTTTTGCAGCGCCAGGCGTGAACGATTACTTGACGTATTGTGATGAAGCCGCCCAAACTTGGGGTCGCTGAAGGGAGTTCCCTTTACAGTATCGTCCCCGGTCGTGCAGACCGGATGAACCGCCAGACCAATGGGCGGGCAATCAGGAAGAGGTAAACATGAAAAAATCCGTATTCTTCGCTGCAATGACGGCCGCCGGCTTTGCCGCCGGTGCCGCTGCTGCCGGCACGCTTGACGATGTCAAGGCGCGCGGCACGCTGAACTGTGGTGTGACCACCGGGCTGGTCGGCTTTGCCGCGCCGGACGCGAACGGCGAATGGCAGGGCTTCGACGTGGCCGTGTGCCGTGCCGTCGCCGCGGCCGTTCTCAGCGACCCAACCGCTGTCGAATTCGTTCCCACCACCGGCAAGACCCGCTTCACCGCGCTTGCCTCGGGCGAGATCGACATGCTGGCGCGCAACACCACCTGGACCTTCACGCGCGACGTGGACCTGAAGTTCGAATTCACCGGCATCAACTACTATGACGGCCAGGGCTTCATGATTCCCAAGGCGCTGGGCGTCAGCTCGGCCAAGGAACTGGACGGCGCCACCGTCTGCATCCAGACCGGCACCACGACCGAGTTGAACCTTGCGGATTTCTTCCGCAAGAACAACATGGACTACGATCCGGTGCCGATCGAGACCAACGCCGAAGCGCAACAGCAGTACCTTGCCGGCGCCTGTGACGTGTACACCACCGACCGTTCGGGCCTGGCCGCGACGCGCGCCTCGTTCGAAACCCCGTCGGATCACGCCATCCTGCCCGAAACCATCTCGAAAGAGCCGCTCGGCCCGCTTGTGCGCCACGGCGACAACGAGTGGGGCGACGTCGTGCGCTGGACGCTGAACGCGCTCGTTGCCGCCGAGGAACTGGGCATCACTTCGGCCAATATCGAGGAACTGGCCAAGGGCACCAACCGCCCCGAGGTGAACCGCATGCTGGGCACCGAGGGCACGCTGGGCGAAATGCTGGGCCTCGACGCCGACTGGGCCAAGCGCGCGATCATGGCCGGCGGCAACTATGGCGAAATCTTTGCCAAGAACATCGGTGAAAGCACGCCGATCGGTCTGGACCGCGGTCTTAACGCGCAATGGACGGATGGCGGCCTGCTCTATGCTCCGCCGTTCCGCTGAGCCACATGAACCGGAAGGGGCGTGCGCAATGCGTGCGCCCCTTTGCCGACGCTGCAAAGCCAATCACGCAGAAAAAAACCATAAGACGGTCCGCAGCGCGATTCGTGCTGGAAAAAACCATTGGGCCGAAGACAGGGAAACCAGACTATGGCGATGCTTACCGAGCCTCCCGCAGAGTCGTTTCGGCTGTCGATGCTGATCAACGACACGCGCTATCGGTCCTACACGTTCCAGTTCATTGCGCTGATGCTGCTTATCGTGTTCATGGCCTACTTGGGCATGAACCTGGTGCGCAACCTGGCAGAGCAGGGGCAGGACATCTCGTTTCGTTTCCTCGGCGAGCCTGCCGGGTATGACATCAACCAGACCCTGATCCACTACACCAACCAGTCGACGCACATGCGCGCCTCGATCGTGGGGGTGCTGAACACGCTCCTCGTCGCCGTCCTGGGCTGCATCACCGCCACCGTTCTGGGCGTCGTCGCGGGGGTTCTGCGGCTATCGCCCAACTGGCTGGTGCGCAAGCTGATGGCCGGCTATGTCGAGGCGTTCCGTAACGTGCCGGTGCTGATCTGGATCCTGATCATCTTTTCCATCATGACCGCCGCGATGCCCTCGCCGCGCGCCTTTCGCGGGGCCGGCTCGGAGGCGTCGATGCTGTTCGACGCGGTGGCTTTCACCAACCGCGGTGTCTATTTGCCCCGACCGATCTGGGAGGCGGGGTCGCTGGTGGTGGGGCTGACCTTCGTCGCGTCGGTCATTGGCGCCCTCGCCTATCGTCGCTATGCCACAAAGCTGCTTTATGATACCGGGCGGCTGTTGCCGATGGGGTGGCCCTCGCTGCTGATCCTGGTCGTGCCGACGGTGGCGATCTTCTTTATCCTGGGCCGGCCGATCGGGCTGGAATACCCCGAGCTCGGCGGGTTCAATTTCAACGGCGGCATCCAGATACGCGGCTCGTTGATCGCACTGTGGCTGGCGCTTGCGGTCTATACCGGCGCCTTCATCGCCGAGAACGTCCGCGCCGGGATTCAGGCGGTTTCGGGCGGCCAGACCGAGGCCGCGGCGTCGCTGGGTCTGCGGCCGCGCCGGATCATGAGCCTGATCGTCCTGCCGCAGGCGCTGCGCATCGTCATCCCGCCGGTCATCTCGCAATACCTGAACCTGACCAAGAACAGTTCGCTGGCCATCGCCGTGGGTTACATGGACGTCACCGGCACGCTGGGGGGGATCACGCTCAACCAGACCGGCCGCGCGATCGAGACGGTGCTGATGCTGATGCTGTTCTACCTGATCATCTCGCTGGCGATCTCGGCGGTCATGAACATCTACAACAATGCCATGAAGCTGGAGGAGCGCTGAGATGTCCGATACGGGGCACCAAACGGCGTTCGTCCGCGCCGAGATCCTGCCCGAGGCGCCACCGCCGATACAGGAGCAGGGTATTTTCAAATGGCTGCGCGAAAACCTGTTCTCGTCGCCGGCCAACACCGTCCTGACCCTTGCGGCGGCCTGGGCGCTCTATCAACTTGTCACGGCGGTGGCGCCGTGGCTGCTGAACGGGGTCTGGACCACCTCCAGCCTCAGCGCCTGCCGCGAGGTGCTGGACGGAAGCGTCGGCGCCTGCTTCTCGGTCCTGACTGAGCGCTGGAACCAGCTCCTGTTCGGGTTCAAGTACCCGCCCGAACTGTACTGGCGGCCGCTGTTGGCCCTTGCGCTGTTGTTCGTGGCGCTGGCGCCGCTGCTGTTTGCCAAGGTGTTTCCGCGCAAGCTGCTGGCGATGACGGCGGTCTATCCGTTTCTGGCGTTCTACCTGATCTGGGGCGGCACGATACTGGTGCCGGCCTTCGCGATGCTGGGTTTCGTGGTGGGTTACCTCGTCTACATCCGGCTGGTTTATCAGAGCGCGGCGATGGGGTTGATCGGCGGCGTCGCGGCGGCGCTGGTGTTGTGGTATTTCGGCGGCTATGTGACCGAACCGCTGGCGAACGTCCTGGCTCTGGAGCCGGTGAAGTCGCGCGATATGGGCGGCTTCATGCTGAACCTGATGCTGGGCGTGATCTGCGTATCGCTATCGCTGCCCTTCGGCATCCTGTTGGCGCTGGGGCGGCAATCGCACATGCCGATCATCAAGTGGATTTCGGTGGTGTTCATCGAATTCATCCGCGGCGTGCCGCTCATCACGCTGCTGTTCGTGGCCAACGTCGTGCTGGCCTATTTCCTGCCACCGGAAAGCAACCTCGACCTGATCCTGCGGGTGATCATCATGATCACCATGTTCGCATCGGCCTATATCGCCGAGGTGATCCGCGGCGGACTGGCGGCGCTGCCCAAAGGGCAATACGAGGCCGCCGACAGCCTTGGCCTGGACTATGCGCAGTCGATGCAGCTCATCATCCTGCCGCAGGCGCTGAAAATCTCGATTCCCGGCATCGTCAACGTCTCGGTGGGGCTGTTCAAGGACACCACGCTGGTGTCGGTGATCTCGATGTTCGACCTGGTCGGCATGATCCGCGGCCCGATCCTGAGCGCGGCGGAATGGAACGGCGTCTACTGGGAACTGTTCGGCTTTGCCGCGCTGCTGTTCTTCGTCACCTGCTACGGTATTTCACAATATTCCCAGTGGCTGGAACGCCAACTGACCCGGGAAAACCAGTAAGGAGAACCGCCATGGCCGAGGCCCTGAAAGACGTCAACCCGGCAAGCATGATCATCTCGGACGAGGTGGCGATCTCGATCCAGAACATGAACAAGTGGTTCGGGGCGTTCCACGTCCTGCGCGACATCGACCTGACCGTGTATCGCGGCGAACGGATCGTCATCGCCGGGCCGTCGGGGTCGGGCAAGTCGACGCTTATCCGCTGCCTCAACGCGCTGGAAGAGCACCAGAAGGGCCGCATCGAAGTGGACGGCACCGTGCTGTCCTCGGATCTCAAGAACATCGACAAGATCCGCTCCGAGGTTGGCATGGTGTTCCAGCACTTCAACCTGTTCCCGCATCTGACGATCCTGGAGAACTGCACCCTGGCGCCGATCTGGGTGCGCAAGACGCCCAAGCGCGAGGCCGAGGAAACGGCGATGCATTTCCTCGAAAAGGTCAAGATACCCGAACAGGCCGACAAGTACCCCGGCCAGTTGTCGGGCGGCCAGCAGCAGCGCGTCGCCATCGCGCGCAGCCTGTGCATGAAGCCGCGCATCATGCTGTTCGACGAACCGACCTCGGCGCTTGACCCTGAGATGATCAAGGAAGTGCTCGACACCATGGTGGAACTGGCCGAGGAAGGCATGACCATGCTCTGCGTGACCCACGAGATGGGGTTTGCGCGCCAGGTCGCCAACCGCGTGATCTTCATGGACCAGGGCCAGATCATCGAGCAGAACGAACCCGAGGAATTTTTCAACAACCCGCAAAGCGAGCGCACCAAGCTGTTCCTCAGCCAGATACTGGGCCACTGAGCGGTTTTCGCAAACGGGGCCACCCGCCCTTGGCTTGTCAGCCGGTCAGGTCGCGCGGCACTATGAAATCTATCGTGCGACCGGTGCCTGGTTCGATGCGCGACCAGTCTCTGGCGTCGAAATCGGCGACGAGCGTGGCGCCGGTGGGGTAGGCGCCGAACCGCGGATGCGCGGGCGGCGTTGCCAGCATACGTTCAGCCAGCCACGCTATTCCCGGATTGTGCGCAATGACCATCAGGCAGCCAGCGTGCCCCGCCGCACGGATCACCGACAGCAGCGTTGCGGGGTCGGCGTTGTAGAGCCGATCATCAAGGCGCGTCTCGGCATCAAGCGCAAGGCCCCCCAGCGTCTGCCGCGTGCGCCGCGCAGAGGAACACAGCACCAGGTCGGGCAGGTAGCCGTGCGCGCGCAGCCAATCGCCGAGGGCCCGCGCGGCCCGTTCACCGCGCGCGTTGAGCGGGCGGTCGCGATCGGCGCCGCCGGGGCTGCTCCAGTCGGATTTGGCGTGGCGCATGAGGACGAGGCGCAGGGTCATAGGAAAGCCGCCATGTGAAAGGCCGATTGCGCGTCGAGCCTGCCATGGGCCTTGCTGACCGGGCAAGCCCGGCGCACGGCGCATCCCCGCGTCATGCAGTCGGCGCCTTCGGGCGTGGCGATATGGGCCTTACACGCAGGCACCTCATAGCCGGCCGGCGTCAGCGCGCCGACCGGGCAGGCGCTGCGGCAGGGTTGATCGGTGCAGCTTTCACAAGGTGATGCGGCCGGGGGCGGCGGCAGCTCAAGCCGCGCGCGCAGCGCCAGCGCCCCACGGTAGGACACGAACAGCCCCGCCTCGTCGTGCACCAATAGCCCTACCGGCGAGTCCCAGGCGCGGCCGGTGCGCCGGGCCCAGGCCAGGAAGGGCGGGTACGGCGGTCCGCCGAAGGGAAAGACCGCCTGTGCGCCGTGCGCGACCGCGATGGCGCCGATCACCCGGGCTGACCAACGATCCATCGGGTCGGGGGCGCCGTCGCCATATTCGGCGCTGGCGGTGAAGGCGGGCCAGAATGCTGCCGGGTCGGGGCCCAGCATGACCAAGGTGCCGGTGCCTGCCGGGGCGCTGTAGTCGGGCGTGGGGTGAAACCCGCCCATCACCATCAGCCCCGCGGCGCGGGTGTCGGCCTGCACCGCGTGCAACGCTTCGCCTCCGGCGCCGTCAGTCAAAGCTCTTGCGGATCAGCGACCCGGCACCGTGTTCGGTGAACAGCTCCAGCAAGGTGCAATTGGGCGCCCGCCCGTCAAGGATGACCACCGCGCGCACGCCGCCCTCGATCGCCGCGAGTGCCGTTTCGGTCTTGGGGATCATGCCGCCCGCGATCACGCCGTCGTCGGTCATCTGGCGGATCTGGTCGGCGGTCAGGTCGGTCATGACCTCGCCGTCGGCGCCCCTGACACCGTCCACGTCAGTCAGCAGTAGCAGCCGGTCGGCCCTGAGCGCGGCAGCGATGGCGCCGGCGGCGGTGTCGCCGTTGATGTTGAACGTCTCGCCATGGCGCCCGGCGCCCAGGGGCGCGATGACCGGGATGATGCCCGCGTCGAACAGCGTGTGCAGCAGGGACGGGTCGATTTCCGAGGGCGTCCCCACCAGGCCCAGTCGCGGGTCAGTCTGGTCGCAGGTGATCAGCCGCGAATCCTTGCCCGAAAGGCCGATGGCACGACCGCCCTGGTCGTTGATCGCCTGGACGATGCGTTTATTCACCCGCCCCGACAGGACCATTTCCACCACGTTCATCGTGGCCTCGTCGGTGACCCGCTTGCCGTCCACGAAGTGCGATTCGATATGCAACTGTTTCAACATCGCGTTGATCATCGGGCCGCCGCCATGCACCAAGACAGGGTTCACGCCGACCTGTCGCATCAGCACGATATCGCGCGCAAAGGTTTCCATCGCGGCGTCGTCGCCCATGGCATGGCCACCGAACTTGATCACCACGATGGCGCCGGCGTAGCGTTGCAGATACGGCAGCGCCTCGGAAAGCGTGCGGGCGGTGGCGATCCAGTCGCGATTCATTTTCTGCGTTCTCATCCCTTGTTCCCTCGCACGGTGCCCCCTGTTAGCGGCTCGGGCGGGCGCTGCCAAGGGCACCGAGGAGAGTGCGGCTCATGCCATGGTTGCGATGATGCTGCGCAACGTGGCGATGCCGGTGCCCGTTTCGCTGGATGTCATCACGATTTCGGGAAAGGCCGCCGGGTGCACGGCCAGCGCCTGGCGCACCCGTGTCAGGACGGCATCGCGATCGGCGCGCTTGACCTTGTCGGCCTTGGTCAGGACCGCCTGGAACGTGACCGCGGCGCTGTCGAGCAGCGCAAGGATTTCCTCGTCCACCGGCTTCACGCCGTGGCGCGCGTCGATCAGCACGAAAGCGCGGCGCAATGTCTGGCGCCCGGACAGATACTGCTTGAGCAGCCGCTGCCATTTCTCCACCACCGCCACCGGCGCGTTGGCATAGCCGTAACCGGGCAGGTCGACCAGGTAGTGGCTGTCGGTGAGGGTGAAGAAATTGATCTCCTGGGTGCGGCCGGGGGTGTTGGAGGCGCGCGCAAGCGCCTTGCGGCCGGTGAGCGCATTGATAAGGCTTGACTTTCCAACGTTGGAGCGACCGGCGAAACAGATTTCAAGCCGATCGGCCGGGGGCAGGCCGGACATGGCGACCACGCCTTTGAGAAATTCGGTCGGACCCGCGAACAGGCGCCGCCCGGCCTCTGCCGTGGCGGCATCCGGCTCGGGGGCGAGTGGGAAGGGCAGCGTCATGCGCCGGCCCCTGCCACGCCGCCGGGATGCGCGGCAGGTGGTGTCATTTCCCGTCCTCGTCCGGGGCCTTCTTGCGGAAGCTCGAAATGATGTTGCCGAACACGTCGGGTTTGTAGCCCTGGCTGCGCATGATCAGGTATTGTTGCGAGAAAGTGATGATGTTGTTCGCGATCCAGTAAAGCACCAGACCGCTGGCAAAGCTTCCGAGCATGAACATGAACACCCACGGCATCCAGGCGAATATCATCTTCTGCGTTGCGTCGGTGGGGGCCGGATTGAGCTTTTGCTGCAGGAACATCGATACGCCCAGGCAGATCGGCATGACGCCGATGAACAGCAGCGCCAAGATCGAGTTGGGCTCGGGCGCGGCCCATGGCAGGATGCCGAAGAGGTTGAATATCGACGACGGGTCGGGGGCGCTGAGATCCCTGATCCAGCCCACCCAGGGCGCGTGACGCAGCTCGAGCGTGACGAAAATCACCTTGTAGAGCGAGAAAAAGATCGGGATCTGCAACAGGATCGGCAGACACCCCGAGGCCGGGTTGACCTTTTCCTTCTTGTAAAGCTCCATCATCTCCTGCTGCAGCTTCTGGCGGTCGTCACCGACGGACTGCTTGATTTCCTCCATCTTGGGCTGAAGTTCCTTCATCTTCGCCATCGAGACATAGGACTTGTACGCAAGCGGAAACAGGATGGCCTTGATCAGGAGGGTCAGGCCGATGATGGCCCAGCCCATGCTGCCGACGATGCCCATGTCGGTCAGCGTCACGTTGAGCCAGTGCAGCACGGCGAAGATCGGCTTGGTCAGGAAAAAGAACCAGCCCCAGTCGATGGAATCGAGGAACTTCTGCACCCCGCCCTCGTTTTCATAAGCGCGGATGGTGGCCCATTCCTTGGCGCCGGCGAACAGGCGCGTGCGCGCGGTGGCGGTGTCGCCGGAGGCGATGGTTTGGGTGGGGAGCACCGCCTCGGTCTGGTAGGTTTCGCCGCGTGGGTCGTACTTTGCCACCGCCTTGAAGGGCGTACCCGCCTCGGGGATCAGCGTCGACATCCAGTAGTGATCGGTAAAACCGATCCAGCCGCCCTCGTTAACCTGCGTGACCTCGGCGCGCGCGCCTTCGCGGTCGTTGTAGTCGAAATCGGGCATGCTCGAATACCCGGTTTCGGTCAGTTCGCCATCGGCCATGGCGATCAGGCCTTCGTGCAGGATGAAGAAGTTCTTGAGGTCGGGCGGTTCGCCGTGGCGGGTCAGGATGCCATAGGGGGCCAGGGTGACGGTCTGTGCGCCGGTATTCTCGACGCTTTGGGTTACCGAGAACATGAAATTCCGGTCGATCGCGATCTTGCGCCTGAAAACAAGCCCCTCGCCGTTCTCCCAGACCAGCGTGACAGGGCTTTCAGGGGTCAGGACGTCACCCCGTTCCACGCGCCACTCGGTGTTCGCCCCGGGCACCTGGTCCAGCGACAGGCCGGTGCCGGGCGCCCAGCCATAGAGCGCGTAGTAGGGGTTTTGCGACCCGCGCGGCGACAGGACGCTGACGATATCCGAGTCGGGTTCGATCGTCTCGCGGTAATCCTTGAGCGACAGCTCGTCGATGCGTCCTCCGAGCAGCGCGATGGAACCCGCCACGCGCGGCGTGTCGATCTCGATTCGCGGGCTGTCGGCGACCGAAACAGCACCCTGCTGCGTGGGGCCGGTCGGGCTTTCGGCCGGCGCGGTTTCGGATGGCTGTGGGGTGCGCGCGTCGCCTTCAACGCTTTCGAGCGGGGCATTGGGATCGACCGGCTCCGGCTCGGGCGGCGGGAACAGGACGAACCAGATCAGGATCACCGCGAAACTGAGCGCCGTTGCCAGAATGAGGTTTTTGTTCTGATCATCCATATCGGGTGCAGCCTGTTCATTCCAAGGTCAGGCCGGTTCAACAGAGTGTGTCACCAAACGTCAAGCGGAATATCGGGAAACAAGGGCGTTCGGCGGCGCCGGGCGGCCGGTGTCAGCCGGTTGCCCGGCCGATCCGCGGCAGCGTTCCGACCGCGCCTGCGTGGTGCCTGATCCAGCCTGATGTCTGCTCGATCGGCATTGGCCGGGCGATGCCGAACCCCTGCACGAAACCGCAACCGAGCTGGGCAACAACCGCGTGTTCGCCGGCGGTTTCCACGCCCTCGGCGAGCGTGTCGAGCCCGAGCTGGTCGGCCATGGTCAGCATGGCCGACAGCATGCGCTGCTGATCGGCGTCACGGTCGATCCGTGTGACGAAGGACCGGTCGATCTTGAGCCGGCTCACCTGGAACCGTCTGATCGAGGCGATCGAGGCGTGGCCGGTGCCGAAATCGTCAAGGTCGATGGCGCAACCGAGATCGGCCAAGGCGCTGATGTTGCGGGTCACCACGTCGTCCGAGGCCGGGATGACAACCGTTTCCAGAACCTCGACGGTCAGGCGCCGCGGCGGTAGGTCGAAGCGGTCGAGTTCCCATGCGATGCGATCGACGAGGCGCGGATCGCGCAGGTCCGCGCCGGCGAAGTTCACCGCGACACAGGGCACGTCGAGCCCCTCGCCATCCCAGTGCCGCAGCGCCTCCAGCGAGCGGGTCACCATTTCCTGCGCCAGCCTTTCGAGGTTGCCGGTTTCCTCGAGCACCGGCAGAAAGTCCGCCGGTGGGATCATGCCGCGCCTCGGGTGGTGCCAGCGCGCCAGCGCCTCGAACCCGCTGACATGCCCGGTATCGGTCGAGATCTGCGGCTGGAACCATGGCCGAAACTGCCCGGTTTCCAACCCGTGCGCCGCATCGTCGCGCAGTTGTGCGCCGATCGCTGCCGGCGCAGGCATGGCGCCGGAATGCGCACGGATCGCCGACGGGCCATTGCGGCGCGCATCGGCGAGCGCAGCCTCGGCGGCGCTTAGCAGATCGGCAGCGCCGGCGCCCGGGTTGCGCGCCGCGGTGCAGAACCCCACCGACCACGACGCGGCGACCGCGGTCGCGTCGATCGAGACGGGTTCTTCCAGCGCGGTCTGGACCCGGGCCGAGAGCTGTATCATCGTTTCGAGGTCGAGCCGCGGTACCGGCGCAAGGACCACGGCAACGTGGCCGCGGGGCAGCGCGAACATCCGGTCGGCCTGTCGCAAGGCGCCGGGCAGGCGCGCCAGGCAGCGTTCCATCACGGTGTCGCGCGCGCTTGCGCCGTGGTCGCGCGCCAGGTGGTCGGCGTCGTCCATGGCCATCATCAGGCACGCCGTGGCGTTGCCGCCTTCACCGGCCTCGCGCAGCGTGTCGGCGAGCGTGGCCTCTACCCGTGCCCGGTTGTGGCGCGGCGCGCCGTCGTCGGAAGTGTCGGAGATGGCGAAACTGCCCGCGAGCGCATGGAGCGCAGGCAACCCGAGCGCGGTGGCCAGCAGCCATGCCTCGCCCCCGAACCAGAACGCGCCCAGCGACAGCGCCGGCATGAAGGCCAGTGCCTGAGGCCCGCGCAGGGCCGCCCCGACGCGGCGGCGTCCTGTCCGTGTGGCGATATCGCGGGCTGTCATCAAGGCGGTCCCCGGCTGTCATGCCGAAGAACGCTAGGAGAACATCGTCAACGGGGATTTAACGCAAACGTGGAATTTCGACCGGGTTTTCTTCAACCTGTTCCGACCCGAGCGTCAGGCCGGCGAAGTCGAACAGCGCCGGGTCCAGCAGGTGCGAGGGCCGCGTGTTCATTAGCGCGCGGAACATCACCTGCCGGCGTCCGGGGTTGTTCTTTTCCCACTGGTCGAGGATCGCCTTGACCTGCTGACGTTGCAGCCCGTCCTGGCTGCCGCACAGATCACAGGGGATGATGGGGTAGGCCATGGCGCGAGCGAATTTCTCGCAATCGGCCTCGGCCACATGGGCCAGCGGGCGATAGACGAACAGATCCCCCTCTTCGTTGACCAGCTTGGGCGGCATCGTGGCCAGCCGTCCGCCGTGAAAGAGGTTCATGAAGAAGGTCTCCAGGATGTCATCGCGGTGATGGCCCAGCACCACGGCCGAGCACCCTTCTTCGCGCGCGATGCGGTAGAGATGCCCGCGCCTGAGCCGCGAGCACAGTGCGCAGTAGGTGCGCCCCTGTGGCACCTTGTCGACAACCACGCTGTAGGTGTCCTGGTACTCGATCCGGTGCGGCACGCCCATGCGTTCGAGGAACTCTGGCAGCACGGTTGCCGGGAATCCCGGCTGCCCCTGGTCGAGGTTGCAGGCCAGCAGATCGACCGGCAAAAGCCCGCGCCACTGCAACTCGTGCAGCACTGCCAGCAGGGTGTAGCTGTCCTTGCCACCCGACATGCAGATCAGCCACCGGGGCCGATCCGCCGCGGCGCGGTCAACCATGCCGTACTGGTCGATGGCCTCGCGCGCGTTCTGCACGATCCGTTTGCGGAGTTTCTTGAACTCCGTGGTTTTCGGTGCCCCATGAAAGAGCGGATGAATATCGTCGGCATTGTCCAGCATGGTGCATGATTACAGGGCGCCGCGGTTTGCCGCAAGATCACGACAGGCTGAGGTAGATCAAATCGTCGCGGCTGGCTGTGTGGTATGTTCGCGACATTGGCCGGCAGGGAGGCGATGATGGTCGACAAGGACGAACGCTCCATCCTGAACTTCGAGATCACCGCGGAGCACGGCAGCGGCAAGCTGCGTGTGGTGATCCCGTGGTTCACCGGCAAGCCAGGCTGGCAGGGCAGCCCCGGGCACCTGATCGGCGCGTATTCGGGTATTCCCTACTGGAAAGGCAACGAACTGGGGCTGTTCTCGGCGGATGGGGGCCCCCAGACAGAGCGACCTTTCGCGGTGCTCGTGGCTCCGCCCGAGGGGCTGGACGATGCGCCTTTCGGGACCACGGGCGTGATCCGGTTTCACGACGGCACGGCAGGAACCTGGAAGAAGATCAAACCCGCGCAGAAACCAGAAGGCACGACGCAGGAGGACTTTCAGGGGTTCTGAAGCCGCCCGACCTCAATCGGGGACGTTGTCCACGCCATGTCCGCCCCACGGATGACAGCGCCCGATGCGTCGCGCGGCCAGCCAAGTGCCCCTGATGGCGCCGTGCTTTTGCAGCGCCTCCAGCGCATAGGCGCTGCAAGTGGGCTGATAGCGGCAGCCGTGCCCCACCCACGGGCTGAAAAGCAGCCGGTAGGCGCGCACCGGCAGGGCCACGATATGGGCCAGCGGCGTCATGCCCGGCCCCCGTGCAGTTTGTCGAGGGCGCGCACCAGGTCGCGGCGCAGATCGTCGAAGGGGCGTGTTGCGGTGACGTCGCGACGCCCGATCAGGACATAATCCCAGCCGGGTCGCCCGTGGGCGGGCAGTTCCAGCCGCGCCACTTCGCGCAGGCGGCGCTTGGCGCGGTTGCGCGCCACCGCGTTGCCAACCTTTTTCGAGCAGGTGAACCCGACTCGGATGGCATCGCCGGCCTCGCCCTCGGGTCGCTTGCGTGCCTGCACCATCATGGCCGGGGTGCCCTGCCGCGCGCTGCGCGCTGCGCGCAGGAAATCAGCCCGGTGCCGCAAGGGGTGCAGACATGCAGATACCGCCGGGGGCGCGTTTCCCCGGCTGGCGCTGCCATCCGTGGGGGCCTCCGGCGGTATCATGTCCGAATCGATCCGTGCGGTCAGGCGCTCAGATTCTTGCGGCCGCGGGCGCGGCGAGCGTTCAGGATCTTGCGGCCGGCCTTGGTGGCCATGCGCGCGCGAAAGCCGTGCCGGTTCTTGCGAACACGGTTCGAGGGTTGAAAGGTGCGCTTCATCGCTCCGTCTCCAGATACTGCGGCCGGGTGCGGGTGCGGATCATGCCGCCCGAGCCAGTAAACTTCAAACCCGCCCTATAGGCGCGGGCGCGGGATAAGTCAAACCTGCGCGCACCGATTTTCGCCGAAACGCGTGCGGGCGGCCTATTGTTACAGTTTCGTCCCGAGGTGACCGCGATGGTCACCCCGGATCAAGGCGCCGTGAAGCCCCTATCAACGCGGTGCGAAACACCGCATGTTCACTCGGAACGAAGGAATGCGCAGAAACGGGGTATCCGCACTCATGGCCGACCGCAGCAACACGCCCCTTGCCTCGCCCGAGAGACGGGCCATCAATCGCGCCGCGCGGCCTGGCCCTTGGCGCCGATTGCCGCTGCTCGTCGTGCTGGCCGTGGCCGCGGTGGGCACGTTCCTGCTGCGCGATCACGTCACCTTTGACGCGCTGCGCGATAATCGCGAGGCGTTGCTGGCCTTCCGTGATGCACATTACGCGCTGACGGTGCTGGCCTTCATGGCGACCTATGTCGTGATCGTGGCCTTCTCATTGCCGGGTGCGACGGTGGCCACGCTCACCGGCGGCTTCCTGTTCTCGACATTTCCGGGGGTGCTGTTCAACGTGGGCGCGGCGACGCTGGGCGCGATCGGTATCTACCTGGCCGCCCGCTGGGGGCTGGGCGACCGGCTGGCGGCGCGGATGGACGCAGGCGCCGGCACGATCAAGCGCATGAAGGACGGCATCGACAAGAACCAGTGGTCGATGCTGTTCCTGATCCGGCTGGTGCCGGCGGTGCCGTTTTTTGTCGCCAACATCGTCCCGGCGCTGGTCGGGGTCGGGCTGTGGCGCTTTGCCATATCCACATTTCTGGGCATCATTCCCGGCGCTCTGGTCTATACGTCGGTGGGGGCGGGCCTGGGCAAGGTGTTTGCCCGTGGCGAAACGCCTGACATGGGGGTGATCTTCGAGCCCCATATCCTGTTGCCGATCCTGGGGCTGTGCGCATTGGCGGCGCTGCCGATCGTGCTGAGGGCCGTGCGCGGGCGAAAGGGACTGTAATGACGCAGATCAAGACGGATCTTCTGGTCATCGGTGCGGGCTCGGGCGGGCTGTCGGTTGCCGCGGGGGCGGCGCAGATGGGCGCCGGTGTCACCTTGCTGGAGGGCGGCGAGATGGGGGGCGACTGCCTCAACTACGGCTGCGTTCCCTCCAAGGCGCTGCTCGCCGCCGGGCACGCCGCGCATGCCATGCGGGCCGGCGCCGCGATGGGGGTCACGCCGGTCGCGCCGCAGGTGGATTACGCCGCCGCCAAGGATTACGTCGCCGGCGTCATCGACACTATCGCGCCCAACGACAGCCAGGAGCGGTTCGAGGGCCTTGGCGTGCGCGTGATCCGCGACTGGGGTCGCTTCATCGGGCCGCGCACGGTGCAGGCGGGCGAACAGGTGATCAACGCCCGCCGCATTGTCGTCGCCACCGGATCGTCGCCGCTGGTGCCGCCGATCCCGGGGCTTGACGGCGTGCCCTACCTGACCAACGAGACGCTGTTCGAGCTGCGCGAGCGGCCCGCGCACCTGCTGGTCGTCGGCGGCGGGCCGATCGGCATGGAGATGGCGCAGGCGCATCGCCGGCTGGGTTGCGAGGTAACGGTGATCGAAGGGCTCAAGGCGCTCGGCAAGGACGACCCGGAACTGGCCGCGATGGTGCTGGAGCGCCTGCGCGGTGAAGGCATCGATGTGGCGGAGGACGCCATGGTCGAGGAAATCCGCGGCAAGGCCGGCGCGATCGAGGTCGCAGCCAAGGATGGAAGGGTGTTCAGGGGCTCGCACCTGTTGATGGCCGTGGGCCGGCGCCCCAACATCGACAAGCTCGACCTCGACAAGGCGGGCATCGCGACGACGCGCGCCGGCATCAAGGTTGACGCCCGGCTGCGCAGCACCACCAACGCCCGCGTCTTTGCCATCGGCGACGTCGCCGGCGGGTTGCAGTTCACCCACATGGCAAACTACCACGCCGGGCTGGTGATCCGGCAGGCGTTGCTGGCACTTCCGGCGCGCGAAAGCACCGCGCACATCCCCTGGGCCACCTACACCGACCCGGAACTGGCGCAGGTCGGCCTGACCGAGGCACAGGCGCGCGAGAAATACGGCGCAGGGTTGGAAGTGGTGCGCTTCGACTATGCCGAGAACGACCGCGCCACCGCCATCGGGCAGCGTGACGGCCGGATCAAGGTAATGGTGATGCGCGGCCGCCCCGTGGGCGTGGGCATCGCTGGCCACCAGGCGGGCGAGTTGGTGGCGCTGTGGTCGATGGCCATCGCAAACCGCATGAAGATGTCGCGAATCGCCGCCATGGTCGCGCCCTACCCGACCATCGCCGAAATCAACAAGCGCGCCGCAGGGGCCTATTTCTCGCCCCGGCTGTTTGATAACCCCAGCCTCAAGCGCGTCGTGCGGCTGGTGCAACGCTGGTTGCCTTGAACGCGGACGCGCGCAAAGCGGGAGGCAGGATGCTCAACACGCTTTCAGGCCGGTTTCTTGTTCTGACGGTCATCTTCGTGATGCTGGCCGAGGTGTTCATCTTCGTGCCCTCGGTGGCGCGGTTCCGTGAGGATTACCTTCTGTCGCGGCTGGAACGCGCGCAGATCGCGTCGCTGGCGCTGCTGGCCGACGACATGATCTCGTCCGACCTGGAAGAGGAACTGCTGCGCAACGCCGAGGTGTTCAACGTCGTCCTGCGCCGCGACGAGGCGCGCCAACTGATGCTGTCTTCACCGATGCCGCGCCCGGTGGAGCAAACCTTCGACCTGCGCGAGGCGGGGCCCTGGACCCTGATCCGCGACGCCGTGGCCTGCCTGTTCGATCCCGAACCGCGCGTGGTCCGGGTGATCGGCTACCCCGTGCGCGAGGGGGGCAGTCTGATCGAAGTCACGATGGAGGCCCTGCCGCTTCGATCGGCGATGATCGACTACGGCCTGCGCATCCTGGTGCTGGCCGGCGTCATTTCCGTGGTCACGGCGGGATTGCTGTTCATCGCGGTCAGCCGCTTGCTGGTGATGCCGATTCACCGCGTCACCAGCGCCATGATCAGCTATGCCGAGAACCCCGAAGATCCGCGCCGCATCATCACCCCCAGTTCCGGTATCACCGAGCTGCGCGAGGCCGAAGACGCATTGCACGGGTTGCAAACCGAACTGACCGGGGCGCTGAAACAGAAGGAGAGGCTGGCGCAACTGGGCAGCGCCGTGGCCAAGATCAGCCACGATCTGCGCAACATCCTGACCAGCGCGCAACTGTTCACCGACCGGATCGAGGCATCGGAAGACCCGGGCGTGAAGCGGCTGGCGCCTAAGTTGGTCGGCTCGATCAGCCGCGCGATGCACCTGTGCGAGTCGACCCTGGCCTTCGGCAAGGCCGAGGAGGCACCGCCGCGGTTGTCGCGGCTGGCCCTGGGAGAGGTGGTCGAGGATGTGCTCGACAGCGAGCGGCTGTCGCTGGGCGACGAGGACATCAGCCTGAGCGCCGACATCCCCGCCACGATGGTGGTGCGTGCCGATGCCGAGCAGTTGCACCGGGTGCTGTCGAACCTCGTGCGCAATGCCCGCCAGGCCATCGCGCAGACCGGTAAGCCCGGCGAGATAGCCGTGTCCGCCGACGAGGACAGCGAAAGCTGGATCATCCATGTCACCGATACCGGGCCGGGCCTGCCGCCCAAGGCGCGTGAAAACCTCTTCACCCCGTTCCAGGGCGGTGCACGCAAGGGCGGTACCGGTCTGGGCCTTGTCATCGCGCAGGAATTGGTGCGCGGCCACGGCGGCACGCTGAAGCTTGAGCGCAGCGACGAAAACGGCACCGCCTTCGCCCTGTGCCTGCCGAAATAGACCGCGGCGCCAGCCGGACCGGGGCGGGAATTTCGGGCAAATACCCCTTGCAATGAGAAATGCCAGAGTCTACACCCCGCCCTCACGGACCGATAGCTCAGCTGGATAGAGTACCTGACTACGAATCAGGGGGTCGGGGGTTCGAATCCTCCTCGGTCCGCCACCTCACCCTCTTGAATACTGTTTTCATTATTTTTTCTGCTCATTTTGTCGAACCGTTGCTGTTGGGTTCGTCAATTCCCGAACCCGTTTCGTTCCGTATCAGCTTCGCAAGGCCCTGATCAGCCATGAGGCCGCGCCGGGCCTTGCTAGCGTATATCTGAACCATCTGCGGCGACGAGTGACCCGTCCAAGCCATGATCTCGCGCTCTGATGCCCCTGCCTCAGCCAAACGCGTAGCACAAGCCTTCCTCAGCCCGTGAGACGTGCAGTCGGGTGTTCGAAGCTACTATCATCGGCATCGATTTGGCAAAGCGGGTCTTCCAGCTGCATGCGGCGCGCAACGACGGATCGGTCGTATTCCGCAAGAAACTTTCGCGCACTCAGTTCGTGGCCTTCGTGGCGCAGCACTCAAGGTGCGTCATCGCCATGGAGGCCTGCGCGACGGCGCACGGCTGGGGTCGCGAGTTCGAGAAGCTGGGCATGAAGCCTGCCTGATCCCGCCGATCTATGTGAAGCCGTTCGTCAAGCGCCAGAAGAACGATGCGGCGGATGCCGACGCGAGGCGAAGGTCGGGGCCACGGTCGGCAGCGTGGGCGACAGTTATGACAACGCTCTCGCCGAGACCATCAACGGCTTGTACAAGGCCGAGGTCATCGAGCACGAGGGTCCGTGGAGCGGCAAGAAAGACGTCGAGTTCGCGACGGTGGGCTGGGTACATTGGTACAATGAAAAACGCCTATACGGCCCGCTCCGATGTATCTCACCCGCAACGGCAGAAAGGAACTTCCACAACGCAGAACTCACGGCTAAGATCGCCGCTGAGTGACGAACTCCAACGTCTCCGGTAAACCCGGTCTGGTTCAACGACTGGCTCAAGCGCCTGCTGGCCCGCAAGCTTCGTATGGTCGCCGCGATTGCGCTGGCGAACAAGATGGCGCGCGCCCTTTGGGCCATGCTGACGAAACAGGAAGACTACCGGAACCCGGCGGCGATGATGGCGTGAGCACACGGCGCTTGCCATCCCCCACGGAACTTGTGCAAAAAAGCCGGTTGGCGAGCGGGAAGTCTGACGGCGGCACACTGTCGAGGGGCTGGCGCATCATGAAACCGGTCCGGCCCGCATTCTGCCGTCGCAGACCGCGCTGGTTCGACGTGGCACCATCCTGTCTGGTCCGAACGCGGTAAGTCCTGACCGCCATAGCCGCTCGCCCGGGTTTCGCTCTCATTGGCGGCATTGACAGTGATCTGTGTCAAATCATCGTAATCAACCGTTATGTATGGTCGATTTGGTGGTGTCGCAGCCCGGCCGCCAGATAATCGGTCAAATTCCAGGGAGCCCCATGTACGACAGGACATTCGAGAGCGCGCTTGAAGAGCTTGGCACAACGACGGCAGGGTTGAGCGGCGAAGAGGCGGCCAGCAGGCTGGTCCGGCATGGGCCAAACCGCTTGCCGGAGCCGCGCAGACGCAACCCGGCCCTGCGCTTCCTCGCACATTTCCACAACGTCCTGATCTATGTTCTGATCGTCTCGGCAGGGGTCACGGCGGCGCTCGCGCATTGGGTTGATACATCCGTGATCCTCGCCGTTGTCTTCGCCAACGCAGTGATCGGTTTCTTGCAAGAGGGCCGCGCAGAGCAGGCGATGGCGGCGCTTCGCGATATGCTGGCCCCACGGTCCGCAGTACTTCGCGATGGGACGCGCGTCAGCGTTGATGCCGCTGATCTGGTGCCGGGCGACATCGTTCTGGTCGAGGCGGGCGACCGCGTGCCCGCTGACCTGCGGCTGATCCTCGCCAGCGGCCTCAAGGCCGAGGAAGCAATCCTTACCGGTGAGTCCGTGCCGGTGGACAAGGGCACCGCGCCGGTGGACACGGATGCCCCGCTTGGCGATCAGGGCTCGATGCTGTTTTCCGGCACGCTTGTCGCTGCGGGCACAGGGCGCGGTGTGGTTACGGCCACAGGTACACGGACGCAAATCGGGCACATCAGCGGCATGCTGAGTGGGGTCAAGGTACTGACCACGCCGCTGGTAGCGCAAATTGACCGTTTCGCGCGGTGGCTGACGGTTTTCATCCTGATCGTCGCCGGAACCTTGTTGAGTTACGGCTATTTTGTGGGTCACATGGGCTTTGCCGATTTGTTCATGGCTGTGGTCGGTCTGTCGGTCGCGGCCATCCCCGAGGGCCTGCCGGCGGTGCTCACCATAACGCTGGCTGTCGGCGTGCAGGCCATGGCCCGCCGCAACGCCATCGTCCGCCGCCTGCCGGCGATCGAGACGCTGGGCTCCGTCTCGGTGATCTGCACCGACAAGACCGGCACTCTCACCCGCAACGAGATGATGGCCGCAACGCTGGCCACTGCCGACCACGTCCACAAGGTGACAGGCCAGGGTTATGCGCCCGAGGGCGTGCTGAGCACGCCCGGTGAGGGCGAGGAACCGGCCGCAATCGTGCAGGAGGTTGCCCGCGTGGCGGCACGGTGCAACGATGCGATGCTGCGCGGCGCGGAGAGCGGCTGGCGCGTGGAGGGCGACCCGATGGAAGGCGCGCTCTTGGCGCTTGCGGGCAAGATCACCAGCGACGGAGCCACGCCCTTCGGCGACTGGACGCGCCGCGATACCATTCCCTTCGATGCCATGCACCGCTACATGGCGACGCTCGACCATGACGGCGCAGGGCGCGCTTGCATCCACGTCAAGGGGGCTCCCGAGGCAGTGCTCGCGCTGTGCAGCAGCCAGCGCACACGGGAGAACGGGACGGCACAACTGGATGCCGATCATTGGCAACGCGCGGTCGAGACGCTCGCCGCCGGGGGACAGAGGGTGATCGCCCTGGCCACGCGCGAGGTGGACCCGCAGCAAGGCTCTCTCAGCCCCGACGACCTGACCGGGAAACTCACCGTTGTCGCCCTTGTCGGCCTCATCGACCCGCCCCGCGCCGAAGCGATCGCAGCGGTGGCCGAGTGTCACGCCGCCGGCATCCGCGTAAAGATGATCACCGGCGATCACGGCGCCACCGCGCGCGCCATCGCCGGACAGATCGGGTTGCGAAACCACGACCGCGTGCTGACCGGCGCGGAACTCGAGGCGATGGACGATGCGGCCCTCGCTGACGCGGCGGCGAATACCGACATTTTCGCCCGCACCTCGCCCGCGGACAAGCTCAGGCTGGTCACCGCGCTGCAATCGCGCGGGCTGACGGTGGCGATGACCGGCGACGGGGTCAACGATGCCCCCGCGCTCAAGCGCGCGGACGCGGGCATCGCGATGGGGCTAAAGGGTAGCGCAGCGGCCAAGGAGGCCGCCGAACTGGTGCTTGCAGACGACAATTTCGCCTCTATTGCCGCGGCGGTGCGCGAGGGGCGCACCGTTTATGACAACATCAAGAAGGTCATAAGCTGGACGCTGCCCACCAACGCAGGCGAGGCGATGACCATCATTGTCGCCCTCTTTGCAGGCATGTCACTGCCGATCACGGCGGTGCAGATCCTGTGGATCAACCTGATCACGGCCGTCACCCTGGGCCTCGCGCTCGCATTCGAGCCGCCCGAGCCAGGCACCATGCGCCGGCCACCACGCCCGCGGGGCGAGCCATTACTTTCGGGCGGGCTTGCATGGCATCTCGTACTTGTCTCGACGCTATTCCTGATGGCGATCTTCGGAATGTATTTCTACGCCATCGACAAGGGCTATCCCGTCGCGCTTGCCCAGACGATCGCGATGAACACGCTTGTGGTTCTCGAGATCTTCCACCTCTTCTTCATCCGCAACATTCACGGCACCTCGCTCACATGGGCAGCGGCCCGCGGAACACGCATCGTTTGGGCTTGCGTGATCGCCGTAACGGGCGCGCAATTTGCAATCACCTATCTCCCGCCCCTTCAACGGATTTTCGGAACCGAGGCGGTGCCCCTAGCCGAGGGCGCCCTGATCGTCCTGATCGGTGTCGCGTTCTTTGCTCTTATCGAGACGGAAAAACAGATGCGGCTTTCATTCCAGCCCCGCAAGACAATTCAAGAACGCTGAGGCGCATTGTGCCACAACAGGCTGTTCTGCCGCCCTTGTTCCAAAGGGGTGTGAATCAGCGTCCGCACAGTCGCTAACTATCGGTTTTGCAACAGAATTTGCAGAAAGCGGGATTTGCAAACTCGAGGTCACGGTGTCCTGCACCGACGTGCCCCGACTGCTGACGCTTACTGTTATTCCGCCGCTCTCGCGGCAAGTGGTCACCACCTGACAAAAAGTTCCCAGTCTGCTTCCGGTGTGCCCGCGGTTATCCGGGGCGAAGTTCGAGAGGCCGCAATGCGGGACGAAGCGGGCGCTCGTTTTGCACCCCCAGCGCGGAATCAAGGCGCGGAACGCGCCGCCGCGCAGCGCCCGACCGCCCCCTCGGGCGGGCGCTTTTGCGGGCGTATCAAGCTGATGATAGCAAAGAGGTATTTGGCGAACATAAAGCGCGATCCACATTCGTTGCTACGCCCACCCGGCGGTCGGGCACCGCGCGGCACCTCAGCCGGTCGCCCAAAGTCCGAAACAGGCCACGCGCTGCCAATACCGCGCCGGCCTGATCCGGCGCAAAGGGCTCGAACCCGTCATCTGACCATCTCGCTCAAGGATGCCGGACGAGTGTCCGATACCCTGCTTCCATAGGGTATCTTGTGTCACACCTGTGTGCCACATCACTCGAATGTTCAGCCAACATGTTGATCTGTATGGGGTTGGTGGAGCCTAGGGGGATCGAACCCCTGACCTCTTGCATGCCATGCAAGC
>NZ_JAGXFK010000053.1 GCF_024637375.1 Sediminimonas sp.
AGCGCCGGGGCCGAGCGAAGCCGACATGGCCGCCGCCTCCGAAATGTCGGTCGATGACCGTCAGGCTATGATCAAGGGTATGGTCTCGCAGCTGGCAGCCCGGCTGGAATCAAACCCGGACGATCTCGAAGGATGGAAACGGTTGATCCGGTCCTACACGGTTTTGGGAGACGGCGAGAAAGCGGCTCAGGCCTTGACGACCGCCTCCGATGCCTTCGCGCCGGATTCCGCGGCTGGCCGGGAGATCGCCGCGCTTGGCGAGGAATTGGGGCTGACGCCGGTGGAAACGACGCGATCCGTACCGCCTCGGCCGAGCGAGGCGGATGTGGCCGCCGCCTCCGAAATGTCTGCAGGCGACCGGCAGGCGATGATCCAGGGAATGGTCTCGCAACTGGCAAGCCGGCTGGAATCCAACCCGCGGGACGTGGAAGGGTGGAAGCGGCTGATTCGCTCCTATAAGGTCTTGGGCGAGACGGACAAGGCGAGCGACGCGCTGCGAACGGCGTTTCAACATTTTGAGGCGGACACTGCTGCGGGCCGAGAAATCGCCGCTCTCGGACAGGAACTCGGCCTGGCGGACGCGGAGGCGACACAAACCCAATGACACGGAAAGCGAAACGGCTCACTTCCATCGCGGCCATCCTCCTCGTCATCGGCGCGGCGGCCGGCCTCGTCCTGACCGCGCTGTCGGATTCGGTGGCGTTCTTCAATTCACCCACCGACATCGTCGCCAGTGCACCGGCGCCTTCGCAGCGTATCCGGCTGGGTGGCCTCGTCGAAGAGGGGTCGGTCGTGCGCGGCGGTTCGCAGAAAGTGACATTTCGGGTCACCGACACGATCGAGAGCGTGCCGGTGACCTATACCGGGCTTCTGCCAGACCTTTTCCGGGAAGGGCAGGGCGTCGTCACCGAAGGCACGCTCGGACCCGACAACATCTTCGTTGCGGACACGGTCCTGGCCAAGCACGACGAGAACTACATGCCGAAGGAAGTCGTCGACGACCTGAAGGCGCGTGGCTTGTGGGAAGAGGGCACGGGCGTCGTCAAGTCCGATACGGAGCCGGCACAGACACCGACGGCAACCGGAGCGAGCTCATGATCGTCGAAATCGGCCTCTACGCGCTGATCCTGGCGCTGTCCCTGTCGCTGGTCCAGTCGCTCTTGCCGGTGATCGGCGCCCGGACAGGCGACGCCCGGCTGATGGAGACTGGAACGGTGACCGCCACCGGTGGGTTCGTGCTCCTCGCCATATCGTTTTCAGCCCTGACGACCGCCTATGTGACCTCGGACTTCTCGGTCGCCAACGTCTTCGAGAATTCCCATTCGCTGAAGCCGATGCTCTACAAGGTCACCGGCGTGTGGGGCAATCACGAGGGCTCGATGCTGCTGTGGGTGCTGATCCTGACGACGTTCGGGGCCGCCGCGGCGTGGTTCGGCGGCAACCTGCCGCCGACGCTGAAGGCGCGGGTGCTGGCGGTGCAGGCGTTGATCGGCGTGGCGTTCTTTGCCTTCATCCTGGTCACCTCGAACCCGTTCGAGCGGATCGCCGTGCCGCCGATGAACGGGCAAGACCTGAACCCCTTGTTGCAGGACCCCGGCCTGGCGTTCCATCCGCCGTTCCTCTACCTGGGGTACGTTGGGCTGAGCATGGCCTTTTCCTTCGCCGTGGCGGCGCTGATCGAGGGGCGCGTCGATGCCGCCTGGGCCCGCTGGGTGCGGCCGTGGACGCTGGCCGCCTGGATGTTCCTGACCGTGGGCATCGCCCTTGGCAGTTGGTGGGCCTACTACGAGCTGGGCTGGGGCGGTTTCTGGTTCTGGGATCCGGTCGAGAACGCCAGCTTCATGCCCTGGCTGATCGCCGCGGCGCTGGTGCATTCGGCGATCGTGGTCGAGAAACGGGAATCGTTGAAAAGCTGGACGATTCTGTTGGCGATCATGGCTTTCGGCTTTTCGCTGATCGGCACGTTCATCGTGCGCTCGGGCGTCATCACCAGCGTGCATGCGTTCGCCAACGACCCCGAGAGGGGCGTGTTCATCCTGGCGATCACCGCGTTTTTCATCGGCGGCTCGTTGGTTCTCTATACCCTGCGGGCCGGTGCGCTGGAAGCGCGCGGCGTGTTCGGCCTCGTCAGCCGCGAAAGCGCACTGGTGCTCAACAACATCCTGCTGGCGGTGGGCTGCTTCGTGGTGTTCATCGGCACCGTCTGGCCGCTGGTGGGCGAGCTGATACTCGGGCGCAAGCTGTCGGTCGGCGCGCCGTTTTTCAACCTCGCGTTCACACCGTTCATGGTGGTGCTCGGGCTGGTGATGCCGGTCGGCGCGATGATGCCGTGGAAACGCGGCTCGATCAGGCGGGTCGTGGCCAAGCTGCGGGGCGCCTTCGTTCTGGCGCTGGCGCTTGGGGCGCTGGCCTTCGCGATGCAGACCGGGCGCAGTGCCCTGGGCCCGGTGGGCGTTTTCCTTGGCGCGTGGCTGGTCAGCGGCGCGGCGGTGGACATGTGGCAGAAGACCGGCCGCCGCGGCCAGCGGCTGTCGCGGCTGATCCGCCTGCCCGGTGCCGACTGGGGCAAGGCCCTTGCCCATTCGGGGCTTGGCATCACCATGGTCGCGATTGCCGGCATGATGGCCTGGGAGCAGGAAGATATCCGCGTCGTGCAGGTGGGCGGATCGTTCGACCTGGCCGGCTATACCCTGACCCTTCAGGATGTGCGGCAGGTGCAGGGGCCGAACTACCGCACCACGATCGCCGACGTGCTGCTTGAAAAGGACGGTCGCGAAATCGGTGTTCTCAACCCCGAGAAGCGCGTCTATCCCGTCCAACAGATGCCGACCACCGAGGCGGCGCTCGATATCGGGGTGTTGCGCGACATCTACGTGGTGATCGGCGACCCGCAACAAAACGGCGGCTGGGCGGTGCGCAGCTATTACAAGCCGCTGGCCAACTGGATCTGGGGCGGCGCCATCCTGATGGCCCTGGGCGGGCTGATCAGCCTTACCGACCGCCGCTACCGCGTCGCCGCCGGCGCGCGCCGGCAGGCGGCGACCCCGACGCGGGGGGTGCCTGCGGAATGAAGGGGCGTATGCCGGCAATAGTGCGCCAAGCGATGCTGGCGCTGGCGCTGTGCCTGGCGGTGCCCGGCCCGGTGCTGGCGGTGCAGCCCGACGAGGTTCTGGCCGACCCCGGGCTGGAGGCGCGGGCGCGCGAGATATCGAAGGGCTTGCGCTGCCTTGTCTGTCGCAACGAAAGCATCGCCGAGTCGAACGCCGAATTGGCGCGCGACCTGCGGCTTCTGGTGCGCGAGAGGCTGCAAAAAGGCGACAGCAACGAGGAAGTCGTCGATTACATCGTCGCCCGCTACGGCGAATACGTGCTGCTCAAGCCCACCATGACGGGGGGTAACTGGCTGCTCTGGGCGGCGGGGCCGGTGATGTTGCTGATCGCGCTCGGCGGCGGGCTGGTCTATGTGCGCTCGCGCGCCCGCGCGACCGAGCCGGCACAGCAGGCCCTGAGCGACGCCGAGAAGGCCCGGTTGCGCGAAATTCTTGGCGACTGAAGCCGGTTTTACCCTTTTCCTTACCGCGCGGTCGGTTATTCTGAACGCCGGACCGCAAAGGGAGGCCCGAGATGGACTACCAGACCATAAAGTTCGAGATCGCCGACGACGTGGCGGTCATCACGCTCGACCGTGCCGACAAGATGAACGCGCTTAATGCACAGATGCGCGCCGAGATCGCCGACGCCGCGACCGAGGCCGGCAAGACGGCGCGCGTCCTGGTCCTGACCGGGGCCGGGCGGGCGTTCTGCTCGGGGCAGGACCTGAGCGACCGCGCCAATGCCGACGACCTGGATCTCGAACGCACGCTGCGCGACGAGTACGCCCCGATGCTGCGGGCGATCTTCGATTGCCCGGTACCCACCATCGCCGCCGTCAATGGCCCCGCCGCCGGGGCAGGGGCCAACATCGCGCTGGCCGCCGACGTGGTGATCGCGGCTGAAAGCGCCTATTTCCTGCAGGCCTTCACCCGCATCGGCCTGATTCCCGACGCCGGCGGCACCTATTGGCTGACCCGCAACATGGGCAGCGCCAAGGCCATGGGCGCGGCGCTTTTCGCCGACAAGATCACCGCCCGGCAGGCCGACGACTGGGGAATGATCTGGGAGGCAGTGCCGGATGCCGAGTTCGATGCCGTCTGGCAGGCGCGCGCCGGGCACCTGGCCAAGGGGCCGACGCTGGCCTATGCGCATGTCAAGAAGGCGATCCGCGGCAGCTGGGACAACAGCGTCGAGGACCAGCTGGCGCTGGAGGGGCGCGCGCAAGGGGCCTGCGGGCAGAGTCGCGATTTCAAGGAAGGCGTGCTGGCATTCCTGGAAAAGCGTCCGCCGAAATACGAGGGGCGCTGACCGCCCCGAAGCCCGCAACGAAGGTCGCGCAAACGAAAAGGGCCGCCCGGCGGGGCGGCCCCTGGCATGTCGCGCGGCTGGAGCTCAACGGTTTTCGACGTCGATGTAGTCGCGCTCCAACGCGCCCAGGTAAAGCTGCCGCGGGCGGCCGATCTTCATTTGCGGATCGGCGATCTGTTCCTTCCACTGGCTGACCCAGCCGACAGTGCGCGCCAGCGCGAAGATCGGCGTGAACATCGACATCGGAAAGCCCATGGCTTCGAGGATGATGCCCGAGTAGAAATCGACGTTCGGGAACAGCTTTTTCTCGATGAAATACTCGTCGTTCAGGGCGATCTTTTCCAGTTCCTTGGCGACCTTGAGCAACTCGTTGTCCTCGACGCCCATCAGTTCGAGTACCTCGTCGGCGGATTGCTTGAGCACCTTGGCGCGCGGGTCGGTGTTCTTGTAAACCCTGTGGCCGAAGCCCATCAGGCGGAACGGGTCGTCCTTGTCCTTGGCGCGTTCGATGTATTCGGGGATGCGGTCGACGCTGCCGATTTCCTTGAGCATCTCCAGGCAGGCCTGGTTGGCGCCGCCATGGGCCGGCCCCCACAGGCAGGCGATGCCCGCCGCGATGCAGGCGAACGGGTTGGCGCCCGACGAGGAAGCCAGCCGCACCGTCGAGGTCGAGGCGTTCTGCTCGTGGTCGGCATGCAGGGTAAAGATACGGTCCATCGCGCGGGCGAGGATGGGGTCGACTTCGTAGGTCTGCGCCGGCACCGAAAAGCACATGTGCAGGAAGTTGGCGGCATAATCCAGATCGTTGCGCGGATAGACGAACGGCTGCCCGATCGAGTACTTGTAAGCCATCGCGGCGATCGTCGGCATCTTGGCCAGCAGGCGGATCGAGGCCACCTCGCGCTGCCACGGGTCGCTGATATCGGTGCTGTCGTGATAGAAGGCCGACATTGCGCCGACCACGCCCACCATGGTGGCCATCGGGTGGGCATCGCGCCGGAAGCCACGGAAGAAGTTGTGCATTTGCTCGTGAATCATCGTGTGATGGGTCACGCGTTGCTCGAAATCCTCAAGCTGCGTGGCCGTGGGCAATTCGCCGTAAAGCAGCAAGTAGCAGACTTCGAGGAAATGCGATTTCTCGGCCAGCTGGTCGATCGGGTAGCCGCGATGCAGCAAAATGCCGGCGTCGCCGTCGATATAGGTGATGGTGCTGTCGCAGCTCGCCGTCGAGGTAAAGCCTGGGTCGTAGGTGAACACGCCGGCCTGCGCGTAGAGCTTGCGGATGTCGATGACATCGGGCCCCACGGTGGGCGAGAATATCGGCAGGTCCACCTGCTGGCCGTCGAAACTCAGGGTGGCGGACTTCGTGGATTCTGGCATGCGAATTCCCTTTCACTGGCCACATGCGCGGACCGCATGGGGGATAGGTGTTATCGTGCCAAGGCCGGCACGGGCGGTATTGTCGCGCGCCGACGCATCAACGAGATGTCGCGTCAGCACGCCGGCATTCCTAGTCCGCTGCGCCCGGTCAGGCGGCCGCGTCGGTCAGGCGAGCGATGGATTCGTCGCGCCCAAGAACCAGCATCATGTCGAAGACGCTCGGAGTCGCGCTACGCCCGGCCAGCGCCGCCCGCATGGGGGCGGCCAATTGCCCGAACTTCACCCCCTTATCGGCGGCGAAGGCGTTTGCGACGGCCTCCAGTTCTTCGCGGTTCCAGCTAGCATTTTGCAGCTGCGGCGTCAATTCCCGCAGTATACCACGGGATACGGAATCGAGCGATTCCAACGCCTTCTCGTCCGGCTCGATAGGTCGTTCGGCGGTGACGAATGCTGCCTTTTCAAGAAGTTCCGGGTATGTCCGGGCGCGCGTCTTGAGGTACGGCATGGCGCGCTCCATCAGGCTTGCCTTGGCGTCATCCAGCGGCGCCGCGCCGATGCTGCGCAGGTAATCGCGCAATTCGTGCAGCACTGCGGCATCCTCCATGGCAGCCATGTGCTGGCCGCAGAGATTGGCCAGTTTCTTGAGGTCGAACCGGGCGGGCGACTTGCCGATACCGTCGAGATCGAACCACGCGCGCGCCTGCGCATCGGTGAAGAACTCGTCGTCGCCGTGGCTCCAGCCCAGGCGCGCCAGGTAATTGCGCATCCCCGCCGCCGGGTAGCCCATCGCGCGGTATTCATCGACGCCGAGCGCGCCGTGACGCTTGCTGAGCTTCTTGCCGTCAGGGCCGTGGATCAGCGGGATATGCGCCCACACCGGCACCCGCCAGCCCATGGCCTGGTAAATCATCATCTGGCGCGCGGCGTTGTTGAGGTGGTCGTCGCCGCGGATCACATGGGTCACGCCCATGTCGTGGTCGTCCACCACCACCGCCAGCATGTAGACCGGGCTGCCGTCGCCGCGCAATAGTACCATGTCGTCGAGCTGGTCGTTGCGGATGCGCACTTCGCCCTGCACGCGGTCGCTGATCACTGTCTCGCCCTCGCGCGGGGCCTTGATGCGGATCGCATATGGCGCGTCGGGGTGGCTGGCCGGGTCGGCATCGCGCCACGGGCTGCGGAAAAGGGTCGAGCGGCCGGCGGCGCGGGCCTCTTCGCGGAAAGCGGCGATTTCTTCGGACGTGGCAAAGCACTTGTAGGCCTTGCCCTGCGCCAAAAGCTGGTGCGCCACCTCGGCGTGACGCTCGGCGTTGGCGGCCTGGCTCACCGCCGCGCCGTCGTGGTCGAGCCCCAGCCAGGCCAGCCCGTCATGGATCGCCTGCGTCGCCTCCGCGGTCGAGCGCGCCCGGTCGGTATCTTCGATCCTGAGCAGGAAACGCCCCCCCCGCCCGCGCGCGTAAAGCCAGTTGAACAGCGCCGTGCGCGCGCCGCCGATATGCAGAAAGCCGGTTGGCGAGGGCGCGAATCGGGTAACGACCTGGTCGGACATGGGCGGATTAACCTTTCGGTAAGCATCTGGTGCGTAGCCTTGGCGCCTGTCTACCGAGGCACCGGTGCGGGGGCAAGAGTTGCGGATCATGGGCGCAGTGGGCGACGGGTTCCTACGTCAGCGGGGGCATCTGTTCCCGTGGGTGCCGGTCTGCCTGGCGGCCGGGGTCGGCGGCTATTTCGCCCTGCCGGTGGAGCCGCGCGCGCCCCATTACGCACTGGCCGCCGGGCTGGCGCTGGCGCTCGCCGGCCTGGCCCTAAGGGTGCGACCGGCGGCAACCCCGCCGCTGATGGCGCTGGCGCTGGTGCTGGCGGGGGTCTGCGTCGCCGGGGCGCGCGCCCACATGGTGGCCGGCCCGGTTCTGGAGTGGCGCTACTACGGGCCCGTCGCGGGGCGCGTCGTGGTTATCGACCGGTCGGCCTCGGACGCGCTGCGGCTGACGCTCGACCGGGTAACGCTGCGCGACATGGCGCCGGCGCGCACCCCCGAACGGGTGCGCGTCTCGCTGCATGGCCGGCAGGGGCTGTTTGCGCCGCGCCCCGGCCAGCGGGTGGCGATGACCGCGCATCTGAGCCCGCCTGCCGGCGCGGTGGAGCCCGGCGGCTTCGACTTCCGCCGCCACGCCTGGTTCAAGCGCCTGGGCGCGGTCGGTTACACGCGCGCGCCGATGGTTCTGCTGCGCCCGGCACAGGCAGGCGCGTTGCCGGTGGCGCGGGCGCGAATGGCGCTGTCGGAGCGTGTCCGGGCGGCGCTGCCGGGCGAGGCGGGAAGCTTCGCCGCCGCGATCATGACCGGCGACAGGTCGGCCATCGGGCAGCCGACGCTGGAGGCGCTGCGCATCTCCAACCTCGCGCATCTGCTTGCCATTTCGGGGCTGCACATGGGGCTGCTGGCAGGCGTCGTGCTGGGCGCGCTCAGGCTCGGCCTTGCCGCGGTTCCGGCGGTCGGTCTTCGGGTGCCGGCGCGCAAGATCGCCGCGGCCGGGGCGTTGCTGGCCGCGGCGGGCTACCTGGCGTTGTCGGGGGGCAACGTGGCGACCGAACGCGCCTTCATCATGGTGGCGGTAATGCTGGTGGCGGTGATCCTCGATCGCCGCGCGATCAGCCTGCGGGCGGTCGCGGTCGCCGCCGTGGTCGTGTTGCTGCTGCGGCCCGAGGCGCTGTTGGGCCCCGGGTTCCAGATGTCGTTTGCGGCCACCACGGCGCTGGTGGCGGTGTTCGGATGGATGCGTGGGCGTGCACCGGCGGATGTGCCGGGTTGGCTGCGACCGGTTTTTGGGGTGGTGATCGCTTCGCTGATCGCGGGCCTGGCCACGGCGCCGGTTGCGGCCGCGCATTTCAACCAGATCGCGCGCTTCGGGCTGCTGGCCAACCTCGCCTCGGTGCCGCTGATGGGCACGCTGGTAATGCCGGCGGCGGTGCTGGCTGCCTGCCTGATGCCGCTGGGGCTGGAGGGCGCGGCGCTGTGGGCCATGGGGCTGGGGCTGGAGTGGATCCTGGGCGTTGCGCATTGGGTCGCGGCGTTGCCCGGCGCGCGCGGCGCGGTCGTCTCGCCCAGCGGCGCGGTGCTGCCGCTCATGGCGGTCGGGGCGCTGTGGCTGATCCTGTGGCAGGGCCGGCTGCGCCTGGCCGGGTTGGCCCTGGTGGCGGTGGCCCTGCTGCTGTGGACCCAGGCGCAGCGCCCCGCGATCCTGGTTTCGGGTGACGGGGGCCTCGTCGGGGTCATGACGGCAGAGGGAAGGGCGCTGAGCCGGGCACGCGGAAACGGGTTCGTGGCCCGCATCTGGTTGGAAAACGATGGCGATAGCGCCGGCCAGCAGGCCGCCGCAGCCCGCTGGCAGGGCGTGGCCCGCGTTCCCGGCGGCGGGCGGCTCATCCATGTGCGGGGCAAGCGCGCGGCACGGGACGCCGCGTGCCGCGCCGGCGATTGGATGGTCCTAAACGTGACCGCGCCGGAACGCGCGTTGCCGTGCCGGGTGATCGACCTTGCCGAGTTGCGCGAAAGCGGCGCGCTGGCGGTCAGCGGCGCGCGCGCGCGCCGTGTCCTGCGCGCCAGCGACACGGCCGGGCGCCGGCTTTGGTCGCCGCGGGTGAATCGGTTTCAGTAAGTGCGGATCAGCCCCACCAGGCGGCCCTGGATCCTGACCTGATCCTCGGGCAGCAACCGGGTTTCGTAGGCGGGGTTCGCGGCCTCCAGCGCGATGGCGCCGCCACGCCGGAAGAACCGCTTGAGCGTCGCTTCGTGATCGTCGATCAGCGCCACCACGATATCGCCGTTGTCGGCGGTCGCGGTTTCGCGGATCACCACAACGTCGCCGTCGTTGATGCCGGCGTCGATCATCGAATCGCCGCGCACCTCGAGCGCGTAATGCTCCCCTTGTGCGCCCAGCATCGCGTCGGGCACGGCGATGCTGTGCTCGGCGTTGCTGATCGCCTCGATCGGAACGCCGGCGGCGATGCGGCCCATCACCGGCAGGGACCGCGCCGGCGCGGACGCCGTGACATCAAGCGCCGCGCCGGGGCGCGGGGCGGCATCGCCGTCGATCACCTCGGGCGAAAACCCGCCGGCCTGCGGCTGATCGCGCTGTTCGGCCGCGGTCAGCACCTCGGGCAGCTTGACGATTTCCAGCGCCCGCGCGCGATGCGCGAGGCGGCGGATGAATCCGCGTTCCTCCAGCGCCGTGATCAGCCGGTGGATGCCGGATTTCGAGCGCAAATCGAGCGCCTCTTTCATCTCGTCGAAACTGGGCGGAACACCGTCGCGCTGAACGCGCTTGTGAATGAAATCAAGCAGGTCGATCTGTTTGCGTGTCAGCATGGCGCGGCATCCTCAGGCTCATCCATATTGCTTTGTTCTACGCATGTTCCCGTTTTGTGTCAACAACCGCGGATTCGAGGGCAAGATGTCAGAGCGGGATGTACGCGACCGTATCGCCGGGCACGCGCGGGCCATCGCCGATGGGGCGCGGCAGCAGGGCGTTGGCCTCGGCCAGTACGCTCAGCAGGGCGCTGTCCTGCGTCTGAAAGGGGGTGATGCGCCCTTCGCTGACATGGGCGCGCATGAAGTGCTGGCGCGGCCCGTTTTCGGGCAGGCGCGCTTCGAGCGTGGCGTGCCGGCGCACCGGGGCCCGCGGCGGCAGGCCCAGCATCGCCTCGATCATCGGGCGCAGGAACAGCACGCCGCAGACGATGGCCGAAACCGGGTTGCCGGGCAGGCCAAGCATCGGCGCACCGTCCAGGCGCCCGGCCATCAGCGGCTTGCCCGGGCGCATCGCCACCTTGTAGAACGACCGCGCCAGCCCCAGGTCGGCGGCCACCTTGCCGACGAGGTCATGATCGCCCACCGAGGCGCCGCCGATCGTCACCGTCAGGTCGGCGCCGCGCGCCAGGTCGAAGGCGGTGGTGAGCGAGGCCTCGCTGTCGCGCGCGATCGGCAGCATCCGCACATGCGCCCCCGCCGCCTCGGCCAGCGCCTTGAGCCCGAAGCTGTTGGACGCGATGATCTGGTCCGGGCCGGGGTCTTCGCCCGGCATCACCAGCTCATCGCCGGTGGCGATCAGCGCGATCTCGGGTCGCCGCGTCACCGGCAGACAGGGCAGGTCCATCGCCGCCAGCAGCGCCAGGTCGGCCGGTGACAACCGGCGCGGCGCCGCGATGCGGTGCCCGTTGGTGAAATCGGCGCCGGCGGGGCGCA
Source organism: Sediminimonas sp. (assembly GCF_024637375.1). Lineage (GTDB taxonomy): Bacteria > Pseudomonadota > Alphaproteobacteria > Rhodobacterales > Rhodobacteraceae > Sediminimonas. Next base: position 11,024 of record NZ_JAGXFK010000053.1, read on the forward strand.
CATGGGTGCCGGTACCCGGCGTGCCGGTGATCTCGATCACGTCGCCGGTGCGGGTGCAATCCTCCTGGATCACGACGCGGTCGGCGCCGACGGGCATCGGCGCGCCGGTAAAGATGCGCACCGCTTCGCCCTCGTTCACGGTGCCGTCGAACCGCGCGCCGGCGGCAGATTCGCCGATCACTTCGAACCGCGCGCCCGGCCCCAGATCGGCCGCGCGGATGGCATAGCCATCCATGGCCGAGGCGGCGAAGGGCGGCTGATCGCGCCGGGCACTGACATGGCGGGCGAGCACGCGGCCAGCGGCATCGGCCAGCGGCACCTCTTCGACATCGAGCGGCCCGACCAGCGCGAACAGGTCTTCCAGCGCGTTTTCGACGGTTATCATTGTGCCTCGTATCTACCTGATTTGCCGCCATCTTTCAGTGTGACGCGGATACCGCCGATCTGCATCGCGCGGTCCACTGCCTTGGCCATGTCATAGACCGTGAGCGCGGCGGTGCTGACTGCGGTCAGCGCCTCCATCTCGACGCCGGTCTGGCCCGATGTCCTGACCGTCGCCGCGATGCGGATGCCGGGTAGGTCGGCGTCGGGCGCTAGATCGACCGCCACCCGCGTGACGGGCAGCGGATGGCACAGCGGGATCAGATCGGCGGTGCGTTTCGCGCCCATGATCCCGGCCAGCCGGGCCACGCCCAGGACATCGCCTTTTTCGGCACGTCCTTCCCGAATTATATCAAGGGTTTGCGGGTCCATCTTCACCCAGCCTTCGGCGCTCGCAACGCGCGCGGTGACGGCCTTGCCGGAGACATCGACCATGTGCGCCTTGCCGTCGGCGTCGAAATGCGTGAGTTCAGCCATCACACGCCCCCCGCGTTCAGCGGATTCGCGAGCAGCGCGCGCGTGGCCTGCGCCACGTCCGCCTGCCGCATCAGGCTCTCGCCGACCAGAAAGCAGCGCACCCCGTAGCGCGCCATGTCGGCCAGGTCATCGGGGCCGGAAAGACCCGACTCGGCGACGATCTCGCGGTCGGCCGGCACCAGCCGCGACAGTGTTCTGGTGGTGTCAAGATTGGTCTGGAAGGTGTTGAGATCACGGTTATTTATCCCGATCAAGTGCGAGTCCAGAAGCGCCGCGCGTTCCAGTTCCGGGGCATCGTGAACCTCGACCAGCGCCTCCATCCCCCAATCCGCGGCGGCGCTTTCCAGTTCCTTGGCCTGGGTATCGCTGACGCTGGCCATGATGATCAGGATGCAGTCGGCGCCAAGCGCGCGCGCCTCGGCCACCTGGTAGGGGTCGTACATGAAATCCTTGCGCAGCACCGGCAGTTCGCAGGCGTCGCGCGCGGCGGTCAGAAACGCCTTGTCGCCCTGGAAACTCGGCCCGTCGGTCAACACGCTCAGGCAGGCTGCGCCGCCCTCGGCATAGGCGCGGGCCAGCGCCGGCGGGTCGAAATCGTCGCGGATCAACCCCTTGGAGGGGCTGGCCTTCTTGATCTCGGCGATCAGGCCATAGCCGCGCTGCGATGCCTTGTGCAGGGCATCGGCAAACGAGCGCACGGGCGGCGCGGCGCGCGCCTCGGCCTCGACCGCCTCGAGCGGTCGGTCGGCCTTGTCGGCGGCGATCTCGTCCAGCTTGTAGGCCTTGATCCGTTCGAGGATGGTGGGGGTCATGCGGCCTCCTCCGTGGTGACGGTGGCGAGAATGGCAAGGCGGCGGCGCGCCTCGCCGCTGTCGATGCTCTCGGCGGCCTGGGCCACGCCCTCGTGCAACTCTGCGGCATGGTCCGCCACCACCAGCGCCGCGGCGGCATTGAGCAGCACCGCGTCGCGGTAGGCGCTTTTCTCGCCATCCAGAAGGCCGCGCAGGGCGCGCGCGTTTTCCTGCGGCGTGCCACCGAGGATGGCCTCGAGCGGATGCACGGGCAGGCCGAAATCCTCGGGGTGTAACTCGACCTCGCGGATGCGGCCATCCTCTTCCAGCGCGGCCACCCAGGTGCGGCCGGTGATGGTCATCTCGTCGGTGCCGTCGCTGCCATGGACCAGCCAGGCGCGTTCGCTGCCCAGGCGCGCCAGCGTTTCGGCCATCGGGCGGATCAGGTCGTGGCTGTAGGCACCGGTAAGCTGGCGCTTGACGCCCGCGGGGTTCGACAGCGGCCCGAGGATGTTGAAGATGGTGCGCGTGCCCAGCTCGGCCCGGCTGGGCCCGACATGGGCCATGGCGGGGTGATGCATGGGCGCCATCATGAAGGCAATACCAGCCATTTTCAAAGCTTTTTCAACAACCTCCGGCCCAATCATAACCTTGACGCCAAGTTCCGACAGCGCGTCGGCGGCGCCCGATTTCGAACTGAGGTTGCGGTTGCCGTGCTTGGCCACCGGCACGCCGGCCCCGGCCACCACGAGCGCGGCCGCGGTCGAGATGTTGAGCGTGCCCTTGCCGTCGCCGCCGGTTCCGACGATGTCGATGGCGCCGGCGGGCGCATGCACCTTGTTGCACTTGGCGCGCATCACCGCGGCGGCGGCGGCGTATTCGTCAACCGTTTCGCCGCGGGTGCGCAGCGCCATCAGCAATCCGCCGATCTGCGCCGGGGTGGCCTCACCTTCGAACAGGATGTTGAAGGCAGCCTCGGCCTCGTCGCGGCTCAGCGCGCGGTCGGCGGCGGCGCCGATCAGAGGTTTCAGCGCGTCGCTCATGCCGGCTCCTTTGCCCTTTCGGGCATGGTTTGCAGGAAGTTGCGCAGCAGCGCATGCCCGTGGTCCGAGGCGATGGATTCGGGGTGGAACTGCACGCCCTCGATCGGTTTGTCGCGGTGGCGCAGGCCCATGATGGTGCCGTCCTCCAGCTCCGCCGTTACCTCCAGGCAGTCGGGCAGCCCGTCGCGGGCGACGACAAGCGAGTGATAGCGCGTCGCGGCAAAGGGCGAGGGCAGCCCGGCAAAGACACCGCTGCCGGTGTGGTGGATATGACCCAGCTTGCCGTGCACGATCTCGTCGGCGCGCACCACCTTGCCGCCAAAGGCCTGGCCGATGACCTGGTGACCAAGGCAAACCCCCAGCAGCGGCACCTCCGCCGCCGCCGCGGCATGGGTCAGCGCCAGGCAGATGCCCGCCTTGTCGGGGTCGCACGGGCCGGGAGACAGCACGATGCCCGCGGGCCGCATCGCCATCGCCTCGGACACGCTCAGCGCGTCGTTGCGGCGCACCTTTACAGCGGCGCCCAGCTCGCCCAGATAGTGCACGAGGTTGTAGGTGAAACTGTCGTAATTGTCGATCAGGAGCAGCATCGGGTCATTCTTTGCGGTCTTGTGTTGATTTCCGGGGCTGGAGGCCCGCATCATGGTCAGGTAATACTTGTTCAGGCTTGCGCGTGAGCGTCAAGAGGGGCCGCCGCGGAACCATTCGCACGGCGCTGCGGGGCGCAAGGGATACGGCCGAACGGAACCCGGGAGGCAAGGGCAGTGGTACGAGGCGTGATAAGCGGTGTGGTCTGGGGCGGCGTGGTGTCGGTGCTGGCGGCGGCGGCGGTGTCGCTGATCAACGGCCCGGTGAGTTTTCCCCGCCCCGAGACGGCGGCGGTCGAGGTGCCACCGGGGTCGCAGTTCGACCGCGCTGCCGAGGACCGCGCCGCCAGCCCGCCGGCCGGCGACAGTGCCCCGGACGCCGCCCGCCGGGCGCCGCGTGCCAGTGCGCCGCCATCCGATGACCTGACCCCGCTGGAGGGTGCCGATACCTCTCCCGGCGCGGCGCCGCGCGCGACCATGGAGGAGCCGGGGCTGAGCCGACCCCCCAACGCGGCGCAGGATACGCCGGGAATGACGGGCCAGCGCGATGCGCCCGCCGCGAGCCCCGACCGCGACACGCCGCGGGCCAGCGCGCCCGATGCCGATACCGACGCGGCACCGACGCCGGGGCGCTCCGCGGCGCTCCCGGTGCCGCCCGATCAGCAGGGGACGGCGCCGGGCGCGTTTCCCTCCGACAGCGATGCGGCCGCGCAGACGCCGGCGCCGCTGATCCGGTCGCAGGATGACGACGCCGCCGCGGCGGCAGGCGATGAGCCCCGCGACGATGCGGCGCCGGCGGGCGCCGACGCGCCGGGCGGCGACGACAGGGCCGATGCCGGCGCATCGGGTGCCCCGGCCACGCGCCTGACCGATCGCAACGGGCAAGGCGACGGCGGCGGGCGTCTGCCCACGATCACCGCGCCGGCCACCCCGGATGCGGCGGTCGGGCCCGGCGAGGATTCTGGGGCCACCGATGATGCGACCGCGGGCGCGGCGCTGCCTGACGACGGGTCAGCGCCTGCGATACGCCGCCACGCCGTACCGTTCGAGGCCCCCGAAGATGCCCCTATGATGTCGATCGTCCTTATCGACGCAGGTCGCGGCAACATCGGCCTGGAGGCGCTGTCGGCCTTTCCCTACCCGCTGAGTTTTGCCGTCGATGCCAGCCATCCCGACGCCGCCGAGCGCATGGCCCGATACCGCGAGGCCGGATTCGAGGTGGTGGCCCGCACCGGCCTGCCCGCTGCGGCCACGCCCGCGGATGCCGAGGTGGCCATCGCGGCGGCGCTGCGGGCCGTGCCCGAGGCGGTCGCGGTGATGGAAAGCGCCCCGGGCAGCTTGCAGCACAACCGCCCGCTGGCCGAGCAACTGGGCGCCATCCTTGACGAAAGCGGCCATGGGCTGATCCTGTATCCCGAGGGGCTCAACACCGCGCGCAAGCTGGCCGCAAAGGCCGGGGTGCCCGCAATAACGGTGTTTCGCGATTTCGACGATGGCGATGCCGACGCCGCGACGATCCGGCGCTACCTCGACCGCGCCGCGTTCCGGGCCCGCCAGGGCGAGGGCGGGGTGGTGATGGTCGGGCGGCTGACGCCGGACACGATCTCGGCGCTGATCCTGTGGGGCTTGCAGGACCAGACCGGAAACGTAGCACCCGCTCCGGTCTCGGCGCTGTTGCTGTCGCAGTAAGCGGGCATGGGCGCGCCCGTCGGCGCGCTCAGACCCGCAGCGCGCGCCATTCGCCGGGCGCCAGGTCGCCCAGCGTCCAGTCTCCCACCGACAGGCGAACCAGCCGCAGGGTGGGATGGCCGACATGCGCCGTCATCCGCCGCACCTGGCGGTTGCGGCCTTCGCAGATGGTGATTTCCAGCCAGCAATCGGGCACCGATTTGCGGGCGCGCACCGGTGGCGTGCGCGGCCACAGCCAGCCGGGCGGGTCGACGCGGCGGATGGTGGCGGGGCGGGTCGGGCCGTCCTTGAGCGTGACACCCGCCTTCAGCGCGGCGAGGGCATCGTCGTCGGGGATGCGTTCGACCTGCGCCAGGTAGGTCTTGGCCATCTTGTGACGCGGGTCCGCAATGCGCGCCTGCAAGCGCCCGTCATCGGTGAGCAGCAAGAGCCCCTCGCTGTCGCGGTCGAGCCGCCCGGCCGGGTAGACGCCGGGCATGTCGATAAAGTCGGACAGCGTGGCGCGCGTGTCGCCGCCGCCGCGGTCGGTGAACTGCGACAGCACGCCCATGGGCTTGTTGAACGCGATCAGCTTCGACATGGCGGCGGTGTCATGGGACGCGGGCGTCGCCGGGGGCGCTGCCCCCCGTCGGCTGCGCCGACGCCCCCCGGAGTACTTGGGGAAAGATGAAGGGACACATCAGCCGTTGCCGCCATCGGTGAAGCGGGCCGCGTCGGCGGCGGCGCGGCGGATGGCGCCGGATTTGTGGACGGTTTCCTGGTACTCGGCCTCGGGGTCCGAGTCGTGGACGACGCCGCCGCCGGACTGGATGTAGAGCTGGCCGTCCTTGACCAGCGCGGTGCGCAGGGCAATGCACATGTCCATGTCGCCGCCGGCCGAGAAATAGCCCACACCGCCGCCATAGGGGCCGCGCTTTTCGGGTTCCAGCTCGTCGATGATTTCCATCGCGCGCACCTTGGGGGCGCCGCTGACGGTGCCGGCGGGCATGCCCGCGAAGAAGGCGCTGAGCGCGTCCTGGTCCTCGGCCAGTTCGCCCACCACGTTCGAGACGATGTGCATGACGTGGCTGTAGCGTTCGATGGTGAACTGCTCGGTCGGGCGCACGCTGCCGATGCGGGCCACCTTGCCCACGTCGTTTCGCCCCAGGTCCAGCAGCATCAGGTGTTCGGCGCGTTCCTTGGGGTCGGCCAGCAGCTCGACCTCGAGCGCCTTGTCGGCGTCGGGCGTCGCGCCGCGCGGGCGGGTGCCGGCGATCGGGCGAATGGTGACCTCGCGCCCGAACACCCGCACCAGGATTTCGGGGCTGGCGCCGACGAGCTGGAAGCCGCCGAAGTTGAAATAGAACATGAACGGCGACGGATTGGTGCGCCGCAGGCTGCGGTAGAGCGTGAACGGCGGCAGCGTGAAGGGTTGGTGCCAGCGCTGCGACGGCACCACCTGGAAGATGTCGCCGGCGCGTATGTAATCCTTGGCCTTTTTCACCGCGGCCAGGTAATCGGGCTTGGCGAAATTCGACACCGGCGCGCCCACGTCCTGGGCATCGCCCATCTCGCGGGTGGCCTGGGGCAGCGCGCGGTCGAGGTCGCGCAGCGCGTCCATCACCCGTTCGGCCGCTTGCGCATAGGCGGCGCGCGCCGACTGCCCATCGCTTGCCCAGGCCGGCGAGACCACCGTGACATCGCCCTTCACCCCGTCGAGCACCGCGACCACCGTGGGCCGGATCAGAGTCGCGTCGGGCAGGCCGAGCGGATCGGGGTTGATATCGGGCAGGTGTTCGACCAGCCGGATCATGTCGTAGCCCAGGTAACCGAACAGCCCGGCACTGGCGGCGGGCAGGTCATCGGGCAGCTCGATGCGGCTGTCGGCAATGAGCGCGCGCAGCGCGACCAGCGGATCGCCCGGCTGTTCCTCCCATGCGTCGGGGTCGAAGCGGGCCATGCGGTTGATGCGGCTGGTGGCGCCGTGGCATTGCCAGATCAGGTCGGGTTTCAGCCCGATGATCGAGTAACGCCCGCGGGTCTCGCCGCCGGTGACCGATTCCAGCATGAAGGCGTCGCGCGCCGCGCCGGCGAGCTTGAGCATCAGCGACACCGGTGTGTCGAGATCGGCGGCAAGCCGCGCATAGACCACCTGGTTGCGCCCCGCCGCATAGGCGCGCGCGAAATCGTCGAAGGCCGGGGTCAGCTCCACGCGCCGGGCTCCCTACTGGAAATTGCTGTGCACGGCGTTGATGGCCGCCTGGTTCAGGCTTACCCCGGCGCGGGCGCGCGCCGCATCGGCGAAGGCGGAATAGAAATCCTGCGCCATGGCATCGCTTGCCTGTTGGAGCAGCCGCTCGCGCATTTGCGCGACGTCGGGCGCCGCCTGGTCGGGCGCGCGCACCGCGTCGAGCCGCACCGCCGCGACGCTGTCCTGCCCGCGCACGACGCGCGCCTCGCCGACTTCCATGTCGAACACGGCCGCGATCATGTCGTCGGGGGCGTCCTGGATGAAGCGGTTGCGGGTGATGCCGCGTTCGCGGGTCAGGGTGAGCCCGAGCGCCCCGGCATCGGCCCCGTCCGCCAGTTCGGGCAGCAGGCCGCGCGCCTGCTCGGCGAGCCGGTCGCGCGTCTCGCGGGCGCGCCAGCCCTCTTCGACCGCGGCGCGCACTTCGGCAAAGGGTTTGACGCGCGCCGGCACTTCTTCGTCGAGGCGCAACGCGAAGATGCCGCCGTCCTCCAGCATCATCACCTCGGGATAGTCCTCGGCCGTGACCGCGGCGGCGGCCTCGGCGAAGGCGGCGTAGGCCGCGACGCCCTCGTCGACGTTCTCGTTCCACACGATTTCGTCCACTTGCATGGCCGTCTCTCCGGGCAGTTCCTCAAGCCTGGCGCCTCCGGCCAGCAGGTTGTTGGCTTTTTCCATGCGGTTTTCGATCATGCGGCGCGCCCTGTCGCTGGCCAGCGCCGCGCGCAGTTCGGGGCGCGCTTCCTCGAAACTGGTTTCCTGCGCCGCGAGAACGCCGTTGATGCGAAACAGTGCCGGGCCGAGGTCGGTTTGCACGGGGCCGGCGACTTCGCCCGATGCCGCTTCGAAAACCGGCCCCGCGGCGCGGCCCAGGTCATCGCGGCTGACATCGCCGAGGTCGACATCGGCCAGATCCAGACCGCGCTCTTCGACCAGCGCCTCGAAGGTGGATGCACCGGCCTCAATGGCCGATTTCGCCGCCCGCGCCGCGTCCATGTCCGGAAATGCCAGCCGCTCGACCAGCCGCCGCTCGGGGCGGATATAGGTATCGGCGCGCGCCTCGTATTCGCGGCGCAGGTCCGCTTCGGGCAACTCGACCTCGTCGATCAGCATCTCGGGCGTCAGCAGCGCATAGGTGATACGCTTGGAAGGCGGAACGGTGAAATCGGGTTCGTTGGCCTTGTAATAGGCGCGCAACTGCGCCTCTGTCGGGGCGGGCAGGGGCGCGTCGAGGTCGCGCGGTCCAAGCAGGCCCCAGACGAAATCGCGCCGCTCGGCGGCATACCCGATCACGGTGTCGGTATAGGTGTCCGGCATCCGCGCGCCGCGCATCACCGCGCCCTGAAGCAGCGTGCGCGCGGTTTCAAGCCGCAGGCCGCGTTCGAACCCGGACTCGGTCATCCCGGCCTGTTCCAGCGCGAAGGTATAGGCGTCGCGGTCGAAATTGCCGTCGGGGCCCTGGAAGGCGCTGATATCGACGATCTGTTCGCGCAGGTTCTCGTCGCCCATGGAAATGCCCAGCCGGGTGGTCTCATCGTCCAGCGCGGCGGCCGCGACCAGCCGCGCCAGCACGGCTTGGTCGATGCCCAGTTCGCGCGCGCGCTGAAAGGTCAGCGCCTCGCCGGTCTGCGCCTCGAAGGCGCGGATTTCCTCTTGCAGGGCGCGGGCGTACCTGTCGATGTCGATCTCCTGCTCGCCGACCTCGCCGACCGAGCGCACGGTGCCCGACAGATTGGTGACGCCGAAGCCGCCAAGCCCGAGGATGAGCAGGCCCATCAGTATCCACACCAGGATCTTGGTAATGCCGCCGCTGCCGCCGGTTGCCATGTCGATGCCCTTTCGATGGGAAGTCGTTGCGCTTGTTCGCCTGCGTGTCTACGCGCTGCCGGATAGCTGGGCAAGGGGCAGCTCCAGCGCCGCGAGACGCTCGAAAAGCTGCGCGATCCCGTCGTTGTCGACATTGGCGAAGGCGATGCGTAGCTGCGCCTTCCCGTCCGCGTCACCGGCGGGCATGAACATGGTGCCGGGCAGGGCGAGGACGCCGGCCCGGCCCACCATGTCGCGCGCCAGCGCATCGGAAGGCGCCGCGAACGGGTGGCGCAGGTAGGCGAAATAGGCCCCCGCGCCCATTAGGCGCCAGCCGCGTGCTTCGAGCGCCGGCATGCCCGCCTCGATCGCCGCGCGCCGCGAGAGGATCTCGGCGCGCTCGCCGGCCAGCCACTGGCGCAGGGTACGCATGCCTTCCAGCGCTGCGATCTGGCCCAGTTGGTTGGGGCAAATGGTGACCGTGTCGAGGAATTTCTCGGCCTCGGCCAGGCGCGCGGCGCTGGCCACCATCGCCCCGACCCGGTGGCCGGTCAGCCGGTAGGCCTTGGAAAAGGAATAGAGATGAATCAGGGTCGCGTCCCAGTCGGGATCGGCGAACAGCGTGTGCGGAGCGCCGTCGCGGCTGTGGAAATCGCGGTAGGTCTCATCGACGATGAGCGCCAACCCGTGCGCGCGCGCCATATCGGCGAAGGCCCGGATCAGATCGGGCGGATATTCGACCCCGCCGGGGTTGTTGGGCGTGACCAGAACGATGGCCCGCGTGCGCGGCCCGATCAGGGTGGCGGCGCGCTCGGGGTCGGGCAGCAGGGTGGGCCCCGTCGGCAGCGGCACCGCGGTGGCGCCGGCCATGTCCAGCCACATCTTGTGGTTGAAATACCACGGCACCGGCAGGATCACCTCGTCGTTCGCGCCGCACAGCGTGGAGATGGCGGCGCAAAAGGCCTGGTTGCAGCCCGAGGTGATGGCGACCTGGCTTTCCGACACCTGACCGCCATAGGCCGTCGACCACTGCGCCGCCACCTCGGCGCGCAGTTCCGGCCGGCCGAGCACCGGGCCGTAAAGATGCGCCTGCGGGTCGGTCATCACCGCCTCGGCCATGGCGCGGCGCAGGGTCTCGGGCGGCGGGTCGACCGGCGCGGCCTGGCTGACGTTGATCAGCGGGCGCTCGGGCGGGAAACTGACGCCGTCGAGCCAACGGCGCGCCTCCATGACGGGCGGGCGGAACGTGGCCTGTGTCCTGGCGGTCGAGGTGTCGCTCACGTGGGGTTCTCCTTTCGGGCCGGGCAGGGGGCGCTGCCCCCTCTTGGCCTGCGGCCAATTCACCCCCGGAGTATTTCGTGAAAGGCGAAATGCCGGGGCTTGTCGCCGCTTGTGTCAGTCGCGGCCGCGATAGGGTTCGACATATTGCAGGGCCATGTCCCAGGGGAAGAATATCCAGGTGTCCTGGCTGACCTCGGTGATGAAGGTGTCGACCTGCGCGCGCCCCGCCGGCTTGGCGTAGACGGTGGCGAAATGGGCCTTCGGGTAGCGCGCGCGCACCAATTCCAGCGTTTTGCCGCTGTCGACAAGGTCGTCGACGATCAACACCCCCTCGCCGTCGCCGACCAGCGCCGCATCGGGCGCCTTGAGCACGTTCGCCTCGGCGCGGGTCTGGTGGTTGTAGGACTTGACCGCGATCGTGTCGACGATGCGGATGTCCAGCTCGCGCGCGACGATCATCGCCGGTGCCATGCCGCCGCGGGTGATCGCCACCACCACGCGCCAGCCGCCGTCGTCCTGGGGGGCGAATTCCTGCAGGCGCCAGGCCAGGGCGCGGCTGTCGCGGTGGATCTGGTCCCAGCTGATGTGAAACCCCTTTTCATGGGGCAGACGATCGGTCATGCGGGCCTCATGGCAATGGTGACGGGCGGCGGCGCGCGCTTAGCGCGTCGCGTCGATGTCGGGGGCGTCGACGGCTTTCATGCCCACGACGTGATAACCGGCGTCGACGTGCAGCGTCTCGCCGGTGGTGCCCGAGGCAAGATCGCTGAGCAGGTAAAGCGCCGATTTGCCCACGTCGTCGATGGTCACGTTGCGCCGCAGCGGCGAGTTCAGCTCGTTCCACTTCATGATGTAGCGGAAATCGCCGATGCCGCTGGCCGCCAGCGTCTTTATCGGGCCGGCGCTGAGGGCGTTGACGCGGATGCCGTCCTTGCCAAGGTCTTCGGCCAGGTACTTGACCGATGCCTCGAGCGCCGCCTTGGCGACGCCCATGACGTTGTAGTGCGGCATCACCTGTTCGGCGCCGTAATAGGTCAGCGTCAGCATCGAGCCGCCGTCGCCCATCAGTTTCTCGGCACGCCGCGCCACGGCGGTGAATGAATAGACGGAGATATCCATCGTGCTGGCGAAGTTCTCGCGACTGGTTTCGATGTAGCGGCCGCGCAGTTCGTTCTTGTCGGAATAGCCGATCGCGTGAACGATGAAGTCGAGCCCACCCCACGCCTCTTCGATGCCGGCGAAAGTCGCGTCGATCGACGCCGGGTCGCCCACGTCGCAGTCGAAAAGCAGCGTGGCGCCGAGCTGTTCGGCCAGGGGCGCCACGCGCTTGTGGAAGGGCGCCCCCATGTAGGTGAAGGCCAGTTCCGCCCCGGCATCCGCACAGGCTCGGGCAATCCCCCAGGCCAACGACTTGTCGTTGGCCAGCCCCATGATGAGCCCGCGCTTGCCGGCCATGAGTTCATTTGACATCGCGCTATCCCCGCCCAGTATTGTCCCTGCAATTCCTTTATGGGATCGGCACTGATCCATCAAGGGCGGCAACGCCGACGCCGCCGCGACAGCAGGGATAATATCGGGAATGAGCGACAGAACAGGCATCTTTGCGGGCGACGACCCGTTCGAGATCGCGCGGCAATGGCTGGCGGAAGCCGAGCACAGCGAGATCAACGACCCCAACGCCATCGCGCTGGCCACGGTGGACGAGGCCGGCATGCCCAATGCCCGGATGGTGCTGCTCAAGGAAATCGAGGCGGATGCCTTCGTGTTCTATACCAATTTCGAGAGCACCAAGGCGCGCGAGATCGACCAGGCCGGCAAGGCTGCCTTCGTGATGCACTGGAAATCGCTGCGCCGGCAAATCCGGGTGCGCGGCACCGTCACCCGCGAGGAAGGCCCCAAGGCCGATGAATACTACGCTTCGCGCTCGCTCAAGAGCCGGCTGGGCGCCTGGGCGTCGCGGCAGTCGCGGCCGCTGGAATCGCGTACCGCGCTGATGGCCGAGGTGGCCCGCGTCACCGCCCGCAAGGGGGCCAACCCAGACAGGCCATCCTTTTGGGGGGGTTACCGAATCGCGCCGGATGAGATCGAGTTCTGGGCAGACGGGGCGTTTCGGCTTCACGACAGGTTCGCCTGGCGGCGGGAGGGGCCCGGTTTCGCGTGGACGATCACCCGATTGAACCCGTGACATTCGCGTGACGCGAAATGTAAGCGCCCGAAAAGAAACCAAGATTTTCCTTGCATTGCGGCGACGCTTTAGACCATGACACGGCTACCCGGGGATGGGTATGCAATGATGGATGAGGAACTTTGACAGACGATGCGGACGAGAATCGCAGGGTATACGGTCAGGTAAAGTGGTTCGATCCCGGCAAGGGATTCGGGTTCGTGGTTGCGCAAGAAGGAGGGCCGGACATCCTGTTGCATGCGAATGTATTGCGCAATTTCGGACAAAGCTCGGTCGCCGACGGCGCCGGGATCGAGATCGTGGGGCAGGAAACGTCGCGCGGCATTCAGGCGATCGATGTGCTCGGGATCGACCCTCCCGACAGCGACGACACCGCGGTGCTGTCCGATTTCGAGGAGATCGACCCCGAAGTGATCCGCGCCGCGCCGCTGGAGCCGGCCCGCGTCAAGTGGTTCGACAAGGCCAAGGGCTTCGGGTTCGGCAACGTGTTCGGGCGCGGCGAGGATGTGTTCATTCATATTGAGGTGCTGCGCCGCTCGGGGCTGGCCGATCTGCAGCCCGGCGAGGCTGTCGGCCTGCGCACGATCGAGGGCAAGCGCGGGCGCATGGCCACCGAGGTGTGCGCCTGGGAAATGGCGCTGCGCGAAGGGCCCGAGGCGTGATGCGCGCCCTGGTGGCCCTGGCCCTGTGGGCGGGGCTTGCCGCGACCACCGTGGCCGGCGCGCCGGCCTGCCGCGAAGATCGGGTGGCGCTGCGCGGTGATTGGGGACGCGCCTTTTTCACCGTCGAGGTCGCCGAGACCCCGCAGGCCCGTTCACGCGGGCTGATGCACCGCGAAACCATGCCGCGCGGCAGCGGCATGCTGTTCGTCTATGACCGGCCCCAGCGGGTGGCGTTCTGGATGAAAAACACGCTCATTCCGCTCGACATGATCTTTGCCGATGCCACGGGTACCGTGCGCCGCGTCCACCACATGGCGCGCCCGCACGACGAGACGCCGATTCCCGGCCAGGGCCCGGTCAAGCTGGTGCTGGAGATCAACGGTGGGCTGGCGCGCGCCTTGGGCATCGCGCCGGGTGCGCAACTGCGCCATCCTGCCATCGACCAGGACCGCGCTGCCTGGCCGTGCTGAGAGGCGCGGTTTTTGACGGCGCCGTGCGCAATGCCCTTTTCAAATCCGCCGCGCCGGTTTAGGTATCGCTCCGGTTCGGGGCGTGGCGCAGTCTGGTAGCGCACCTGTTTTGGGTACAGGGGGTCGTGAGTTCGAATCTCGCCGCCCCGACCACCGTCGCCATGGGTCATCGCGACTCGGGCGCGATCGGCCGGTTGGCGGCTCGGCAGCGGCTGTCACGACACATTCCCACCAGATATTGTGGCACAATTGCAAGGCTGCCCCATGGGTATGTCGTTAACTCTTATTTCCGTTCTGCGGATGCCATGCACGGCGCGACCTGAGGCACGGCATCAGTGCCACCCGGTAAGCGCCGCGAAAAACAGGCTTTTCGGCCCGTGCGGTGGTGTCCGCGAGGTGGCGGTCGGTCACATCGCCGGTGGCGCGGTGAATCAGCCGCGGTGTCGCGAAATCGCGTCAACAAAAATTGCTTTCAAAAAGATGAAAAAATCCGTTGTTCGCGGGCCGGGTTTGGGCCAGATTATGTAGGCCAGCGGAAATCGCCACTAAATGTAGTATGCGGTTGCTGGTTCGGGGAAAACAGACAATCCAAGCCGACCGGCTGCGACCGGTCGTTCGTGCCCTGTATGCAGGGCACGGGCCGGGCGAGCGATGTCTGCACCCCGACAACAGGCCAGGCGGCGTCAAGCCGCGCGAATTTGAAAACGCTGATCAATACGGGGCGCAGTGACATGAAAATCGAAAGACAATTCACCACGGCAGGGCAGGACGCATACGCGGCGCTGGAATTCACCACCACCGCGTCGGAAATTCGCAACCCCGACGGCTCTGTGGTGTTCCGGCTCGACAATGTCGAGGTGCCCCGCGGCTGGAGCCAGGTGGCCTCGGACGTGATCGCGCAGAAGTATTTCCGTAAGGCGGGCGTCCCGGCGCGGCTCAAGCGGGTCCGCGAAAAGGGCGTGCCGTCGTTCCTGTGGCGCTCGGTCGCGGACGAGGCGGCACTGGCCGACCTGCCCGAGGCCGAACGCCGCATCGGCGAGACCAGCGCCAGGCACGTCTTCGACCGCCTGGCCGGCGCCTGGGCCTACTGGGGCTGGAAGGGCGGCTATTTCACCACCGAAGAGGACGCGCGCGCCTATTATGACGAGATGCGCTATATCCTGGCGGCGCAAATGGGCGCGCCCAACTCCCCGCAATGGTTCAACACCGGGCTGCACTGGGCCTACGGCATCGACGGGCCGGGGCAGGGGCACTATTATGTCGACTACAAGACCGGCAAGCTGACCCGCTCGACCAGCGCCTACGAGCACCCGCAACCGCACGCCTGTTTTATCCAGTCGGTCAAGGACGACCTGGTCAGCGATGGCGGCATCATGGATCTGTGGGTCCGCGAGGCGCGGCTGTTCAAGTACGGCTCGGGCACCGGCACCAACTTTTCAAGCCTGCGCGGCGAGGGTGAGCCGCTTTCGGGCGGCGGCAAGTCGTCCGGCCTGATGGGCTTTCTCAAGATCGGCGACCGGGCGGCGGGCGCCATCAAGTCGGGCGGCACCACGCGTCGCGCCGCCAAGATGGTGATTGCCGATGTCGATCACCCCGATATCGAGGAATTCATCAACTGGAAGGTGATCGAGGAGCAGAAGGTCGCCAGCATCGTCGCCGGCTCCAAGATGCACGAGGCGCGGCTCAACGACATCTTCGCCGCGATCCGCGCCTGGGACGGCAGCGCCGAGGATGCGGTCGACCCCAAGGCCAACGCCGCGCTCAAGGCGGCGATCCGTGCCGCAAAGCAGGTGCAGATTCCCGAAACCTACGTCAAGCGGGTGCTTGACTATGCGCGTCAGGGCTATGCCAGCATCGAGTTTCCCACCTATGACACCGATTGGGATTCCGAGGCCTATGCCAGCGTATCGGGCCAGAATTCCAACAACTCGATCCGGGTCACCGACGCCTTTCTCAAGGCGGTCGCGGACGACAGCAACTGGGAACTGATCCGGCGCACCGACGGCTCGGTCGCCAGGACCGTTCGCGCTCGCGATCTGTGGGAAGATATCGGCCACGCCGCCTGGGCTTGCGCCGATCCGGGCATCCAGTATCACGACACCGTCAACGCCTGGCACACCTGCCCCGAAGATGGCGCGATCCGCGGCTCGAACCCGTGCTCGGAATACATGTTCCTCGATGACACGGCCTGCAACCTGGCATCGATGAACCTGCTCAAGTTCTACCATAACGGGGAATTCGACGCCGAAAGCTACATGCACGCCACCCGGCTGTGGACGCTGACGCTGGAAATCAGCGTCACCATGGCGCAGTTCCCGTCGAAGGAAATCGCGCGGCTTTCCTATGAATTCCGCACGCTGGGCCTGGGCTATGCCAATATCGGCGGGCTGCTGATGAACATGGGGCTGGGGTATGACTCGCCCGAGGGCCGCGCCATGGCCGGCGCGCTGACCGCGATCATGACCGGCGTATCTTATGCCACCAGCGCCGAAATGGCGGGCGAGTTGGGCGCGTTCGCGGGGTACGAACGCAACGCCGCCCATATGCTGCGGGTGATCCGCAACCACCGCACCGCCGCCTATGGCGCGAACGACGGGTACGAGGATCTGGCGGTCAAGCCTGTTGCACTGGACCATGGCAATTGCCCCGATGCGCGGCTGGTCGAACTGGCCAAGTCGAGCTGGGACGAAGCGCTGCGCCTGGGCGAGAGCAACGGCTATCGCAACGCGCAGGTATCGGTGATCGCGCCCACGGGCACGATCGGGCTGGTGATGGATTGCGACACCACCGGCATCGAGCCCGATTTCGCGCTGGTGAAGTTCAAGAAACTGGCCGGCGGCGGCTATTTCAAGATCATCAACCAGTCGGTGCCCGCGGCACTGGAAAAGCTGGGCTACGGCCCGGCGCAGATCGAGGAGATCGTGGCCTATGCCGTGGGTCACGGCAGCATCGGTAACGCACCAGGCATCAACACCAATTCGTTGATCGCCAAGGGCTTCGGCCCGGGCGAGATCGAGAAGGTCGAGGCCGCGCTCGGCAGTGCCTTCGATATCCGTTTCGTGTTCAACCAGTGGACGCTGGGCGCCGAGTTCTGCACCAACGTGCTGGGCATCCCGGCCGAGCGGCTGAACGATCCGACCTTCGACATGCTCACCTATCTGGGCTACTCGAAGGCCGATATTGAGGCGACCAACGACCATGTCTGCGGGACCATGACGCTGGAAGGGGCGCCGCATCTGAGCCCCTCGCATTACCACATCTTCGATTGCGCCAACCCATGCGGCAAGCGGGGCAAGCGGTTCCTCAGCGTCGACAGCCACATCTACATGATGGCGGCGGCGCAGAGCTTCATCTCGGGGGCGATTTCCAAGACCATCAACATGCCCAACGATGCCACCATCGAGGACTGCCAGCGCGCCTATGAACTCAGTTGGTCGCTGGGGGTGAAGGCCAACGCGCTTTACCGCGACGGCTCGAAACTCAGCCAGCCGCTCGCTTCGGCGCTGGTCGAGGACGACGACGAGGCGGCCGAGGTGCTGGAAACCGGCAGCCAGCACGACAAGGCCGCCATGCTGGCCGAGAAGATCGTCGAGAAAGTGGTGGTGCGCGAAGTGGCCCGCGGGCGCGAAAAGCTGCCCGAGCGGCGCAAGGGCTACACCCAGAAGGCGGTGATCGGCGGGCACAAGGTATACTTGCGCACCGGCGAGTACGAGGATGGCAACATCGGCGAGATCTTTATCGACATGCACAAGGAAGGTGCGGGTTTCCGCGCCATGATGAACAACTTCGCCATCGCGGTATCGGTGGGCCTGCAATACGGCGTGCCGCTGGAAGAGTTCGTGGATGCCTTCACCTTCACCAAGTTCGAGCCCGCGGGCCTGGTGCAGGGCAACGACAGCATCAAGAACGCCACCTCGATCCTCGACTACATCTTCCGCGAACTCGCGGTCAGCTACCTCGACCGCACCGACCTGGCGCATGTCAAACCCGTGGGCGCCAGCTTTGACGACATCGGTCACGGCGAGGAGGAGGGCGTCGGCAACGTGTCGGAGTTGAGCGATACTGCCGCCAGCCGGTCGCTGGAGGTGCTCAAGCAGATCAGTTCCACCGGCTATCTGCGCAAGCGGCTGCCGCACGAGTTGATGGTGCTCAACGGCGGGCAGGCCGATGCGGCGACGCTGTCGGCCACCGGCGAGACGGTTCAGACGTTCGACCGTGTCACCGCCGGCGGCGCCGAGTTGCGCACCGTTGCGACACGGTCGGTTTCGGCCGCGGCGGTCACCGCGGGGAGCACCGGCATCGACCCCCGCAGCAAGGCCCGCATGCAGGGCTACGAGGGCGAGGCCTGCGGCGAATGCGGCAACTACACGCTGGTGCGCAACGGCACCTGCATGAAGTGCAACACCTGCGGCGGCACGAGCGGGTGCAGTTGAGGAAATTGAGGGTTGGGGACCGGTGTTGCAGCACCGGTCCCCGGCTCTTCCCTCGCCTGATCAGTGCGGGCGAAGGAATAACCAAATCGGCCAAAGGTCGATTGAGTGAAGCCAAACAGAAGCGGATTTGGAGATCAATAACGCACTGAGTTACGCACAGATCTGACCCCAACATATTCGGGAAATCTGTGGATAAACTGGAGCACAATAGCAATGACCAAGAAAGAGAACTATTGGACCTCCCCTCGCGCAGATGGGCGATGGGCTTCGCAAAGAGAGGGTAGTCAGAGACCGTCTCGGGTTTTCGATACCCAGAGAGAATCTTGGGAGTATTCGCAAGACAGGGCTCGCGATACCGGCGGCGAAGCCATTCTTCAGGGACGAGGCGGGCAAATTAGAGAGCGTAACACCTACGGCAGAGATCCATTTCCTCCGAAGGGTTAGGCCAAACCGGGTGTGACGCTCGAAGACAGGGCCGGGGCGGGTGCGCTCGCCCCGGGCCGATCGGGAAACAGGCGAGACGGCGAGCGGTCAACGATGCGCCCGATCGGCCAGACTGGGGGCGCCTGCGGGCGCCCCTTTTCTTGTCCGGTGCCTTGCCGCCGCGCGCGGCGAGGCGTTAGGCTGTCTGATCGGGGCAGGGCACATCCGGGGAGGAGACGCGATGATGCGCGCGATCACCAGGCGGGGGTTTGTCGGCGCGGCGGCGGCCGCGTCGCTTTGCGGCGCCCCGGCCGCGATCGCGGCGGGGGACGCGCCGTTCCGCCTCGGGCTGACGCCGGTGTTCCTCGACAACGATGCCGCCGTCATCGCGCAGCTTCGCAACACGTTCCACGCGGCCATGGACCAGCCGATCGAGTTGCTCCAGAGGCGCACCTACGAAGAAGTCACCGGCCTGCTTCTCGAAGGCGCGATCGACGCCGCCTGGCTGTGCGGGTATCCGTTCCTGCAACATCGCAAGGCGCTGTCGCTGATCGGGGTGCCGGTCTGGAACGGCCGGCCGCTCTACCGGTCGTACCTGATCGCCGCGCCGGGCGATCCGGCGACCGGGCTGGCAGACCTCGAAGGCGGCCTTCACGCCTTTTCCGATCCCGATAGCAATTCGGGCTGGCTGGTGACGGCGTCGAACCTGGCCCGGATGGGGCGGACGCCGGAC
This sequence comes from Sediminimonas sp., assembly GCF_024637375.1. Taxonomy (GTDB): domain Bacteria; phylum Pseudomonadota; class Alphaproteobacteria; order Rhodobacterales; family Rhodobacteraceae; genus Sediminimonas. The sequence continues at coordinate 30,212 of NZ_JAGXFK010000053.1, forward strand.
GATTTCTTTGCCCGGTCCATCTTTACCTACGGCCACCGCAACGTGGTGCGCGCGGTGGCCAGCGGCCTGACCCGTTCGGGCAGCGTAGATGGCTATGTCTGGGACGTGCTGTCAGAGGTGGACCCGGGGCTTGCCGGGCGCACCCGCGTCGTTTCACGATCCGAATGGTTGGGGTTTCCGCCGTTCGTGGCGCGCGCAGACCGGGTCGCGGCCCCCGCGGTGGCCCGGTTCGCGCAGGCGCTGTCGAGTATGGAGACAACGCCGGAGGGCCGCGCGGCGCTGCGCACCCTGCACCTCGACGGGGTCGCACCGGGCGAGGTGTCGCTGTTCGACGGCATCGCGGCCCGGATGCGCGACGTGAGCCGCCTGTGATGATCCGCGCCTTCGCCAGGCTGCCGATTTCGGTGCGGGTCCCGATCATGTCGGCGGCGCTGATGGTGCTGGTCGGTTTGATCGCGTCGCATCAGGTTCTCACCGCGCTCACGCGCGCGCAGGAGGCGCGGCTGGAAGAGCTGATGCGCCTGCACGTCGACGGCCTGTCGGTCGCGCTCGGCCCGTCGGTATTGCGCGAAGACGTCTGGGAAGTCTACGACACGCTGGACCGGGCGCGGCAGGCCGGCGCCGATCAGCGCATGATCCTGACGGTGGTTTCAGACAGCGACGGTCAGGTCATCGCGGCGACCGATCCGCGCCGCGCCCCGGTGGGCAGCGAATTGTCGGACCTGACCGATCTGGACACCGTGCCGAAGCTTGACGAGATCGCGTTGACTTCGGCCGACGGGCACGTTCGCGTTCTGGCGCCGCTGGTCTATCAGGGGCGCGGCGTCGGGCGCATCCTGACCGAGATGGATGTATCCGATCTCGCCGCCGAGCGCCGCCGCGCCACGCTGGCGCTGATCGTCTTCAACACGGTGGCCACCGGGGGGCTGGCGCTGATCGGGCTTGTCGTGACGCGGCGGATGCTCAGGCCGATATCGGTTCTCGCCGGTCGCATGGCGGCCGGTGCCGGACGGCCCGAGCCGATACCGCCGCAGGAGGTGCCGTCGGGCGATTCAGAGGTCGCGCGCCTCTTTCGCACCTACAACGACATGGTAGATGCCATTGCGGCGAAATCCGATACCGAGCGGCGCCTGGCCGAGCGCGAACGCCTCGTCAGCCTGGGCCGTCTCAGTTCGTCGCTCGCGCACGAGATCAACAACCCGCTCGGTGGCCTGTTGAATGCCGCGGACACGATCGAGACATATGCCGAACGCCCCGATACCGTTCGCAAGTCTGCGGGGATACTGGTGCGGGGGCTCAGGCATCTGCGCGATGTCAGCGCCGCGGCGCTGGACCACAACCGGGTCGACCGGCGCGGCGAGGCATTGAAACCCGAAGACCTTGAAGACCTGCGCATGCTCGTCGCGCCGGAGGCGCAGCGGCAGCGGCAAAGCCTGGGCTGGATGATCGACGCCTCGGCGGACGATCTTGCCCCGCATCCTGCCGGCCCGGTGCGCCAGATTGCGCTGAACCTTGTGCTCAACGCGCTGAATGCGGCGGGACCGAGCGGCACCGTATCGTTGCGCGTCGACGGCTTGGAAGATGGCTTGCAACTTGTCGTCACCGACGGCGGGCCCGGCCTTTCGGAGGCGGCGCTGCGGCGGCTTTTCAGCTCGGCACCCACCGAGCCGGGCGGCGGTGTGGGGCTGCGCGTGGTGCGCGACCTGGTCTCGTCCCTGGGGGGCCGCATCGCGCATGACCGCCACGAGGGGCGCACCGTGATCACCGTGACCCTGCCGGGCAAACGGGCGCGCGAGGTGGCGTGATGTTCCGGGGCGCACGCATCGTGCTGGTCGAGGATGACCACATCATGGGCGAGTCGATCACCCAACGGCTGGAGTTGGAAGGCGCCGAGGTGACCTGGGTCAAGCAGGCCGTGCGCGCCATTCACGCGATCCGCTCGCCGCGCGCCCGGGTTCATGCGGTCGTCTGCGACATTCGCCTGCCCGACGGAACCGGCGAGGAAATCTTCACCACCCTGTGCCAGACGATGACGCCGCCGCCCTTTCTTTTCATCACCGGGCACGGCGGGATCGACCAGGCGGTGCGCCTGATGCAGGCCGGGGCGGCGGACTACGTGACCAAACCCTTCGAGATGGGCGCGTTCCTCGATCGTTTGCGCCGGTTGGTAGATTCGCGGGACGACGAGGGACAGGCAACGCCGTTCGGCACGTCCGCCGCGGCGATGAAGCTCGATGCGCAGGCGGCCCAGGCCGCGCGGTCGTCGCTTCCCGTGCTCGTTCGTGGCGCCCCGGGTACCGGAAAGACCCGTGTCGCGCGGCGCGTGCACATGCTGTCCGACCGCAGCGCCGCCCCGGTGATCGAAGTCGATCTGGCCCGGGACCCGAGTGCGCGCGAAACGCTGTTCGGAGCCGATGGCGCATTGACCCGGGTCGGCGAGGGCACCGTTGTACTGATCGCGGTCGAGCGCCTGGATCCGGCCGAGCAGGACGCGCTCACGGCCCGGCTTGACGCGGGATTTGCCGGCCGGATCGTTTCGACCATGGGGCCGGGGACCGGGCACCAGGCGGCGGGGCGGGCGTTTCGCCGGGATCTGCTATCGCGGTTGGCCGGGGTCGAGATTCCGGTGCCGCCGCTGCGGGAGCGCCCCGAAGATGCGGTATGGCTTCTGGGCGAGATGTTCAGACGCTTCGCAGGCAGGTGGTCGACGAGACCCCTGAAAGGGCTCTCGAGCCTCGCAGAGGACGCGGCCCGCGCCCATGACTGGCCCGACAACGGCCGCGAGGTGCGCAGCCGTCTCGTTGGCGCGCTCCAGCTTGCGGAAGGAGAGTGGATTCAGCCCGCGGACCTGTTCCCCGAGCAGCAGGCCGCGGGACGGTTTCCCACGCTCGCGGAAGCCCGCGAGGCCACGGAACGGCGCCAGATCATCGCCGCGCTCGACCTCGCGGGTGGGCATGTGACCGAGGCGGCGAAGCTATTGCGGGTGTCGCGAACGACGCTGTGGGAAAAGATGCACAAGCTCGGGCTTTAGCATCAAGGGCATGTTCGGATTTCCGAACAGGGATTTAAAACCCTGCGATAACAATATGTTATGACATCTGCGCAGCATGTGAAAAACGCCGACTCCGCCCGCGCGCCCTTGTTACCCTGAACAGGTTAAGCAAGGGAGGACCCAAGCCGATGAAATGTAACAAGCTAGTCGATGCCGGTCGTCGTCAGTTCCTGCGCGGGGGGCTCATGGCCTCGGCCGGGGCGGCGGCGGCAACGGTCGCGGGAACCAGCGAGGCCGAGGCGAAGCCGGCGCTCGCGCGCGTGGATTACCCGGCGAACCGCCTCGCCAACATGGCCGATCTGGCGGTGAACGAACCGATGGATGTGGCCTATCCCGATGCCGACAGCCCGGGCGTCCTGCTGAAGCTGGGCGAGGCGGTCGAGGGCGGTGCCGGCCCCGATGGCGATATCGTCGCCTTTTCGGTGCTGTGCCCGCACAAGGGGTGGTTCCTGAACTACAACGCCGACGACCGCACGCTCAATTGCCCCGGACACTATTCGCGCTTCGACGCCGAGGCCGGCGGCCAGCAGGTCTGGGGTCACGCCACCCACAACCTGCCGCAATTCGTGCTGCGCGTGGACGATTCCGGCGACATTTATGCCGAAGGCGTGGACGAGCTGATCTACGGCCGCCTGTCCAACACGCTCTGAGGGAGGAACAAGACCAATGGCTTACAAAAGACAGATCGACCGTCTGCCGATCATTCCCGCAGACGCCAAGGAACACAATGCCGTGTGCCACTACTGCATCGTCGGCTGCGGCTACAAGGCCTACACTTGGCCGATGAACAAGCAGGGCGGAACGGCCCCGAACCAGAACAAGTTCGGCACGGACCTTTCCGAACAGCAGTTCCAGGACACCGAAGCCTGGTATTCGCCGTCAATGTACAACATCGTCAAGCAGGACGGGAAGGATGTTCAACTGGTCGTCAAGCCCGACGTGAATTGCGTGGTCAACTCGGGCCTCGGCTCGGTGCGCGGCGCACGGATGGCCGAAAACCACCCCTCCACCGTCACCGGCACCCAACAGCAACGGCTGACCGATCCGCTGGTGTGGCGCTATGGCAGCTACCAGCCAACCAGTTGGGAGGACGCCTTCGACCTGGTTGGTCAGGTGACTGCCCGCATCGTCGCCGACGAGGGCGAGGACGAGTTGCTGGTGTCGATGTTCGACCATGGCGGCTCGGGCGGCGGGTATGAGAATACCTGGGGCACCGGCAAGCTCTATTTCGAGTCGATGAAGGTCAAGAACGTCCGCATCCACAACCGCCCGGCCTACAATTCCGAGGTGCACGCCACCCGCGACATGGGCGTGGGCGAATTGAACAACGCCTACGAGGATGCCGAACTGGCCGACACCCTGGTCGCCTGGGGCTGCAACCCGCTGGAATGCCAGACCAACTACTTCCTCAACCACTGGATCTCGAACTTGCAGGGTGTCAGCAGCACCAAGAAGCAAGACATGCTGCCCGGCGAGGCGCACCCGCAGGCGCGGGTCATCTTCGTCGATCCGCGGCGCACCGTGTCGGTCAACGCCGCCGAACAGGCCGCCGGGGCCGACAATGTTCTGCACCTGCCGATCAATTCGGGCACCGACCTGGCGCTGGCCAACGCGATCTTTACCTACATCGTCGATCAGGGCTGGCATTCGATGGACTTCATCGAGGCAAGCACCCTGCGCGAGGCGCAGGACCGTCCGCCGCTGTTTCCCGCGCGCGGCGTGGCCGACGGCCAGCCGGGGCACCTGTCGAGCTTCGAGGATGCCGTGGATGCCAACAGGATGTCGATCGAGGAAGCCGCCGATATCTGCGGTGTGCCGGCCGAAGACATCCGCAAGGCGGCCGAGTGGATCGCGCAACCCAAGGAAGACGGGGCGCGCAAGCGCACGATGATCGGCTACGAGAAAGGCATCATCTGGGGCAACGACAACTACCGCACCAACGGCGCGCTGGTGAACATCGCGCTTGCCACGCACAATATCGGTCAGCCGGGCGGTGGCTGTGTGCGCATGGGCGGCCACCAGGAGGGCTATTTCCGCCCGCCCGAGGGCCATGTCGGGCGCCCCGCGGCCTATGTTGACCAGTTGCTGATCGGCGGCAAGGGCGGCGTCCACCACATCTGGGCCTGCAACCACTACCGCACGACGCTGAACGCCACCGAGTACAAGCGCGCCTACAACCGCCGCACCAATATGGTGAAGGAAGCGATGGATGCTGTCGCCGGCGGCGACCGCGAGGCGCTGATCGAGGCGATCGTGGTCGCAGTCAAGCAGGGCGGCCTGTTCGCGGTCAACATGGACATCGTCCAAAACGAGATGGGCAAGCAGGCGCATGTGGTGCTGCCCGCCGCGCAGCAGGGCGAGATGAACCTCACCTCGATGAACGGCGAGCGGCGGATGCGCCTGGCGGAGAAATACATGGACCCGCCGGGTAACGCCAAGCCCGACTGCCTGATCGCGGCCGGCATCGCGCAGGCGATGGAAAGGGCGCTGCGCGATCTGGGGCTCGACACCTATGCCGAGCAGTTCAAGGGGTACGACTGGCAAACCGAGGCCGATGCCTTTGCCGATGGCTATGGCAGCGCCAACCCCGAGGTCACCTATGACCGGCTGCGCAAGCTGGGCACCAACGGCTTCCAGGAGCCGCCGCAGGGCGTGGAAGGCGATACCATCGTCGGCACGCCGCGGCTTTATGCCGATGGGGTGTTCTCGTCCGACGACGGCCGCGCGCGCTTCATGGCCGGGCCGTGGCGCGGCCAGGTGACGCCGGGCAAGGCGGTGGAGATGGATCGCTATCCGTTCTTCATCAACAACGGCCGGTCGAACCTGAACTGGCAGAACTGGTTCCTCGATCAGGACAACGACTTCGTCCTCGATCGCTGGCCCTACCCGTTCATCGAGATGAATCCCGAGGACATGGCCGAACGCGGCATCACCGCCGGCGATCTTGTCGAGGTGTTCAACTCGAACGGCGCCGCCCAGGCGATGGCCTATCCCACCGACACGGCCAAGCGTGGCCAGACCTTCATGCTGTTCGGCAGCCCGCGCGGCACGCAGGGCAATGTCGTCAACGAGGGCGTGAACGAGCTGGTGATCCCGGTCTACAAACAGACCTGGGCGGATATCCGCAAGATCAGCGACACCCCGATGGTGGCGCAGGGCATCTCCTTCAAGTCGAAGGAATTCAAGCTCTGATCGCGCCAACATGATCTCTGCCCCCCGCCCCCGCGAGCCCGGGGGCGGGGTTATTGCGTGGCGGTCGCCAAACAGACAGCGGCTGGCAGCCGCGCTTCATGCCATGCGAGCGATGTCAGAGCGTAATCAGCCTGCCGCGTCGCCGGACAGGCGCGGCTTCATGCCGGATTGCGCATCGGCAAACCCCATGTCATCGAGTATGGCATAGAACGCCGGCAGCACGATCAGCACCAGCACCGTGGCGGAAAACAGCCCGAAAACGACCGAGATCACCAGCGGCTTGACGGTCTGGGCCTGGGTGCTGGTCTCGGCCAGCAGCGGCAACAGCCCCATGATGGTGGTCGAGACCGACACGACGATGGGGCGGAATCGCTCGCGGCTGGCCCGGCCTGCCGCCTGAACGAGGGCCATCCCCTCGCCGGCGCGCCGCTTGATGACCTGGATCAGCAGGATCGCGTTGTTGACCACGATCCCCGCCAGAGAGGCCGCGCCCATGATCGAGGGCATCGAGATGTTGTACCCCATTGCCAGGTGCCCGAGCACCACGCCAACCAGCGCCAGCGGGATCGTCAGCATGACGATGACTGGTTCGACATAGCTGCGGAACTGGAACGACAGCACCAGGTAGATGCCCACCAGCCCGACGAGAAAGCCGCGCAGGATCGAGCCGATGGTTTCGGCCGAGTTGGCGTTCTGGCCGCCGATCTCGACCGACAGGCCCGGAAACTCGGCGACGAGGTCGGGCAGGTAGCCGGCCGCCAGATCGCTGACGATGGCGTCGGCATTGCCCGTGCGCCCGTCCACATCCGCTGCAACGGTAAGCGTGCGGCGCCCGTCCACATGGGTGACGCTGCCCCAGCTTCGCGCCTCCTCGATCCGCGCCACGGTGCCGAGCGGAACGCGCGCGCCATCGGGCAACAGCACCTCGAAGGCCATCAGGTCGTCGAACGAGGCGCGGTCTTTCGCGGCCTGTTCCAGCTCGATCTCGTGGGAAATGTCGCCCTCCTGTACGGTCGCCACGATCTCGCCCAGCCAGGCAGAGCCGATCTGCGCGGCGACATCCCGCGCCGTCAGGCCCAGCCCTGTCGCCCCTTCGGCAAGCGCAAGGCGCAGCTCGGGCCGACCGGGACGCAGGTCGTGGATCGCGTTGTAGACACCGCCATAGGTTTCGAGTTCGGCGATCAGGCGGTTCCCGGCCGACTCGAGCCGCCCCAGATCGGGTGCCGTGAGGCGGATTTCCACCGCGCGACCCTGCGGCCCGATCCCGGGTTCGAGCAGTGTCACGGCGATGGCGCCCGGCACCGCCCCGATACCCGAGCGCCACGCGGCGATCAGTTCGTCGAGCGTGGTGGTCCGCGTCTCGGCGCCCAGAAGGTCGGCCGAGATCGTGGCCACGTGCGGGCCGCTCTCGCCGGCAGTGGCGTTGCGTCCGAAGAACACCTGCACCGACTCGACCAGCGGTGCGCCGCCGGGCTGCTGCGGCGTCAGGCGCGTGTTGACCGCGTCGAGTGCGGCAACGATGTGGTCGGCCACGTCGCCCGTGCGCGACAGCGGCGTGCCTTGCGGCATCAGGATGCGCGCCTCCAGCACGTCGCCGTCGATCTCGGGCAGCGCCTCGCGTTGCACATAGCCGCCGCGCATCAGCGCGGCGGTGATCACCAGCGCCGCCAGCGTCATCCCGGCCACGAGGTAGCGCCAGGCGATCGCCGCGTCGACCACGGCCCCGAGGCCGCCGTCGCGAACCCGGGCGAAGCCGCGCTCGAACCATGCGCGCAGGGCCGAGGGCGCGCTCTCGGCCGACTTGAGCCCGTGCGACAGGTGGTGCGGCAAGACCCAGAACGCCTCCAGCAGGCTCGCCGAGAGCGCCGCGATCAGGACCACGGGCAGAACCTCCAGCACCGCGCCCAGCTCGCCCGCGAGAAAGGAAAGGGGGGCGAAGATCGCCACCGTCGTGGCAAATGACGACAGCACGCCGGGCAGCACCCGGCGCGTACCCTCGATCGCGGCTTCGGTCCGCGAGGCGCCATCCGCCGCCGACTCGGCGATTGAATCCGATATCACGATCGAGTCGTCCATCACGATCCCGATCGCCATCAACAGCGCCACCAGCGTGATCATGTTGAGCGACAACCCCGTGACCGCCATCACCACGAAGGCCCCGAGAAAGGCCACCGGCAGCCCAAGCGCCGCCCAGATCGCGTAGCCGGGGCGGAAGAACAGGCTCATGACGGCCACCACCAGCACCAGGCCGATGATGCCGTTTTTGACCAGCATCGTGAGGCGGTCGCGCACGATCGAGGTCATGTCCTGCACCACCTCGACGCGCAGTGTATCGGGCAACACCGCCCGTTCCGCCGCAACAAGCGTTGTCGTGCGGTCGAAGACGCGCAGCGCGTCGGCGCCAAGCGCCTTGTCGACTTGCAGGAAGACCGCGCGCTGCCCGTCGAGAAAGGCGCGCTCCTCCTCGGGGCTGAAGCGTTCCTCGATGCGGGCAATCTGGCCAAGCGTCAGTTGCGCCCCGCCGGGTTTCGACAGTACCACGATCTCCGCCAGCGCCGCCGCGGTCCGGCGTTCATCGGCAAAGCGCAGCGCGATTTCGCGCGCCGGCGTCTCGATCGCGCCAAGCGGGCGGTCGACGCTCTGCGCACCGATCCGCGCCGCGAGGTCCGAGGCGCTCAACCCGTGCTGCACCAGCACGCCGCGCGGCACGATGATGCGAAACTGCCGTGCACCAACGCCGGTCATGCTGACATCCGCCACCCCCGGCAGGGCCGCGAGCCGATCGCGTAGCCCGGCGGCATAGCGATCAAGCTGCGTTACCGGCAGATCGCCCGCCACCGCGACCGAAGCGACCCTGTCGGCGCGGTGCAACTGGCGCACCACCGGTGGGTCGGCGGCATCGGGAAAATCGTCGACCGCTGTCACCTCGGTGCGCAGATCGTTGAGGAAACGGCCGGCATCGCCGGCCGGCGCCATGGTCGCCACGGCCCGGCCCGTGTTTTCCTGCGCGGTGCAGGTCAACTCCTCCAGGTGTTCGACCGCTTCGACCGCGTCCCAGATCCGGCGGCAGATGGAATCCTCCACTTCCGCCGCCGAGGCGCCGCGATAGACCACCGTGATCTCTGCCTCGCTGGGGCGGAAGTCGGGAAACGTCTCGCGCATGAGCATTGGCGCGGCGAATATCCCGGCCGCTGCAATCAGCACCAGAAGCAGGTTTGCGGCGGTCGGATGGCGCGCAAACCAGCCGATCATGACCCGTTCTCCGCCGCGATCACCCGCAACCCGGGAATCGCCGGCACGATGTCGTCGAGAACCACCTCGTCGCCCTCATCAAGGCCCGCCTCGATCACCGCCATCCCGCCCTGTCGCCAGCCGAGCGTGATTTGTCGCAGCGCAAGCAGGCCGTCACCGTCGCGCAGGTAGACGGTGTCACCCTCGTGGACCGCGCCGGCGGGAACCGCGATCTGCGGTGGCCCCGGCGGCCCGGTCAGCGTCACCTCGACATACATGTTGGGCACCAGCGGCAAGCGCAGGGGCGGGTTGGCATCGCCGTAGGGCGCCTCGACGGCAACCACCACCGGGACCGACCGGGCTTGCGGGTCGAGCGCATTCTCCACCCGGATCACCCGGCCCTTCCAGCTCTGTCCGTTGCCGGGGACCAGCCTGAGTTCCGCCTCTATCCGGCCCAGTACCTGGTTGAGTTCGCCGGCTTCGAGCTCGCTACCGTGGGCCGCCGCCCCGATCAGCCGCGGGAAGGCCTCGAACGGCACATGCGCCGTGACCTCGGCACGGTCGATCCCGTCGCCGCTCACAAGGGGCGCGCCCGCAGGCACGAACTGGTGGCGTTCGACATGGACCTGCCCGACCCGCAGATCGAACGGCGTCTCGATGCGCGTCTTTTCCAGGTCTCGCCGGGCGCGGCTGAGCCCGGCCTCGGCCCGCGCTACCTGGGCATCAAGCCGCGCACGCTGAACCGGGATCAAGGACAGCGTATTTTCCAGCTCCTGCACGCCGCGGCGCAGTTGCAAGGTCGCGCGTTCCTGATCGTCCAGACGGCTTTGCGGAACGGCCCCGCGCGCGGCCAGCGCGCGGACACGGTCGAGGTCGCTCTCGGCCAGCGCGCGCCGTTCGCGTTCGATTTCGAGGATGCGGCGGGTGTTTTCCGCCTCCATTTCAATCTGGCTCTTCTCGGCGCGAAGCGCGGCAAGATCGGCCTGTGTCTGGCGCAGCGCGATCCGGTAGCGCGTCGGGTCGATTTCCAGCACCCTGGTGCCCTCGGAGACAAGCTTGCCGGTCTCCAGATCGGGATGCCTGTAGGTCACCGCGCCGGCGACCTCGGCCACGGCCTCCCAACTTCGCGCCGGGCGCACGGTCCCGAATCCGCGGGCCACCGGGCGTATCTGCCGGGGCGCGACGATCTGCGTTCGGGCGGTGACGGAGCGCACCTCGCGCGTCACCCGTTCGGGCGGTTCCGATCCGGCGATCAGCCATGCCGCGATTCCCGCGCCGACAGCGAGCGGCGGCAGAAGCCGCAATATCCGTGCGCGCTTCATGCTGTCGCCTCCCTTCTGGCCCCGGATAACAGCCGGATCTGGATTTCCACGAGCCGCATACCTTCTGCGACCAGATCGAAACTGCCGTCGCATAGCCGCCAGCGCAACACCGTGCCCTGCACGAGCCCCAGGAACAGGTCGACGGCGTCCTCGGGCGACGGGCCGGCCGCCACTTCGGTTGCGGCGGCGCGCAATTCCACGAGGAGCCGCTTGCGTAGCCCCTGCATGATCCGTTGGTGAACCGGGCGGATGGCGGTCTCGGCCGCGATTCGACCGGCGCTGAAGATAAGTACCGGTATGGCCGGAACCGCGGCGATGAGCGACAACTGGGCCCGCAGAATAGCCCGCAACCGCGCCAGCGGGCGCGCCTCGTCCGCCGTCGCGGCATCCCAGGCGTCGATGGCGCGGGTTTCCACCGCTTCCAGAACCGCTCCCCAAAGCGCGTCCTTGGTCGGAAAATGCCGAAAGATCGCGGCCTGGCTGATTCCGACCGTCTCGGCGATGCGCGCGGTCGAGAGCTTCTCGACCGGGGTGAAGGTCAACAGCCGCAGGGTCGTTTCGACAATCTCGGCCCTGCGGTCATGGGCGGTCTTTCGGCCTGGCGGCATGGCGCGCTCCAATTGTTAGTTACCAATCACTAACAACTTTCTTGCGCGCCATGCAAGACCGCGTTGGTAGCCGGATTGCCCCGGTCCGGAGCAGCGCCGCAGGCAGGAATACCGCTGGCGGGTCAGCCGGCACGCATCGCCTTCATGGTCTCTTCGGCCAGGCTGACGCCGGCCTGGGTCATGGTCGGATAGGTGAAATCCGCGCCTGCCTCGCTCAGGGACTGTTGGTGCGATTCGTGCAGGGCATGGGCGACGATCGGACCGGTAAAGCCGCGCTGTCGCAGCGAGCGCGCGGCGACAAGCTTGGCTTCGAGGTCGTCCATCGCAAGGATGGCTGCCCTGATCCTGCCAAGGTTGCAACTGCGCCAGAAATCGCTGTCCTCGGCGTCGGCGAACGCGATGTTGCGGCCTGCTTGCCGGTGGGATTCGGCCTTGTAGGTGTCGGCATCGAGCCCCAGCGGCCTGAGCCCCTGCGCCACGATCTGCTCATACGCGGCGCTGCCGGTGCGGCCCATGCCGAAGATCACGACATCGGCGTCACCCATGTTGCGGGGCTGCTCGTCCCGGTGAATCGTGTCGCGTTCGAAGCGGCGCAACGGGGCCTCGAAACGATCGAAGAGCGGGTGCGCGTAGCGATTGAGCGGCGCCGAGATCAGGAAAGAAACCGACACCGCGATTGCCAGTGGCACCAGGTACTCGGGCAGTACCCCGGCGGCAACGATCAGCCCGAATTCGGAATAGGCCGTCAGGCTGAGCGCGCTGAGAAAGGCGCTGCGCGCGCGCAGCTTGAACGCGATCATCAGCACAAAGAACAGCCCGCCCTTTAGCGCAAGCGCGACCCCGGCGCCGAGGGCGAACGCCAGCGCGCCCCAATCCGGCAGCCCGGTCAGCCCGATTTGCAGGAAGAACCCTACCAGGAAGACCTCCTTGAGCGACCACAGCGACGCGCCCAGTTCTTTGGCGCGGTTGTGGGTGGACAGGATCACTCCCATGGCCAGCGCCCCCAGTTCCGACGACAACCCCATTGCCTCGAACCCCATGCCGCCGATCACCAGCGACAGCAGCATGCCCATCAGCACCAGCAACTCGTCGTGGCCGGCCAAATCCAGCAACCAGTGCAGCACCGGGCGCAACAGCGGCACCCCGAAGACCAGCAGCGCCCAGACGTTGGGCGATTGTCCCGACCAGATCGCCAGCACCACCAGCGCGATGATGTCCTGCACGATCAGGATGCCGATCGCGGTACGGCCATGGAAAGCGCCCAGTTCGCGTTTGGACTCAAGCAGCTTGGCGGCCAGAACCGTAGACGAAAACGACAGCGCGATCGCCAGCAATAGTGCTGTGTTCCAGTCGAGCCCCATGAGCAGCGCCAGTACCGGCGCGAACAGCGCCACGGATATGGCGAAGTGGATCAGCGCGCCGCCGATCACCTGCGGCTGCGCGATCTGGTTGATCTTGAGCTTCAGCCCCACCGTGAAGAGCAGCATCAGCACGCCCAGATGCGCCACATGCCCCAGCGTTTCGCCGGAATATTTCGGCAGGCCGAGTGACGGGCCGAAGATGTTGATCGCGAACCCCGCCGCGAGAAACCCGACAAGCGGCGGCAGGCCGACCTGACGCACCGCGAGGCCGAAGAAAAAGGCGAAACTGATGGTGATCACTTCGAACACGCGGGGATGCTCCGGCTATGTGGTGTCGCGGCGCTGCGCGCGCTCCGTGCTGACGCGACTATAGATGGCATTTCGGCCCGGTGAAAACCGCGAACTGGGCTATCCGTGCCCGTCATGGCGAAAGGGCCTGACCTTTTGTTGCGATCCGCGGTATGGCTGGGGCGCCGGACCGGGTGCGCGGCCGGCAATCGAAGCGGGCGAGGTGAGATCATGCACGACATGGCTGAATTGCGCGCGCGCTGCATGGCGGCGTTCAGGGCCGGGTTGACGGCTGCCGATCCCGCGACCGCGATGCGCCGCGCCTTGTCCGATGCCCCGCGGCCGCGCCCCGGCCCGGGCGGGCGGCTGTGCCTGGCGGCGGTCGGAAAGGCAGCGGTGGGGATGGCCCGCCCCGCCATGGCCGCGCTGTCGCCCGAACGCACGCTGGTGGTGACCAACGACGGCAACGACGCGCCGCTGCCGGGGGCAGAGGTGATGGTCGCCGGCCACCCGGTGCCCGATGCGCAAGGCGCCGCGGCGGCAGATATGCTGAGCGCGCTGGCGCGCGGGCTGGGGCGGGCCGACGTGCTGGTGGTGCTGGTCTCGGGCGGGGCTTCGGCCATGTTGCCGGCGCCGCGCGACGGGCTGACGCTGGCCGACGAGGTTGCGGTCAACCGCCTGGCCCTGGCCAGCGGCGCCGATATCACAGCGACCAACATCCTGCGGCAGGCGGTGTCCCGGCTCAAGGGCGGGGGGCTGGCACGCATCGCCGCACCGGCGCAGGTCGTGGCGCTCATCCTCTCGGACGTGGTGGGCGACGATCCGCGCGTCGTTGCCTCGGGCCCGACCGCGGCGCCGATCGCCGACCGTGACGCGGCGCGGGCGGTCGCGCGGAGCCTGGGTATCTGGGACGATCTTCCCGCGGGCGTGCGCCGGCTTCTTTCGGCCCCCGAACGGCCCGCACCCCCGACACAGGCAGACAACCGCGTGATCGGCGGCAACGCGGCCTCGGTCGCGGCGATGGCGGCGGCAACGCCCGGCGCGCGTATTCACGGCGCCCCGTTGACGGGCGACGTGAACGAGGCGGCGGCGGCCGTCCTGTCGCATTTCGATGAGCCCGGCGGTATCGTGCTTTTCGGTGGCGAAACGACGGTGCGCCTGCGCGGCCATGGCCGCGGCGGGCGCAACCAGGAACTGGCGCTGCGCGTGGCGATGCAGGGCGCGGGGCAAGGGCGGGACTTTGCCTTCCTGTCGGGCGGCACCGACGGGCGCGACGGGCCGACGGATGCGGCCGGCGGGCTGGTCGACGCGGCCACCTGTGCGCGCATTGCTGCGGCGGGCGGTGATACCGCCGCCCTTCTGGCCGAAAACGACAGCAACCGCGCGCTGGCGCTGTCGAATGATCTGCTGATGACCGGGCCCACCGGCACCAACGTGGCCGACCTGCAGGTGCTGGCGCTGGCACCGCGCGGCTGCTAAAGCTCGTGACCCTCGGTGCGGGTGCGCGCATCGTCGCTTTCGAAACTGGCCCATGGGCGCGCGCCGCCGGGGGGAGGCAGGGTATCGGGGCGCTCGTGGCGGTGAATATGCACCTTGGCGATGAAATGCCCGGTGATCGGCGCGGTCAGGAACAGAAACAGCGTAATCAGCAGTTCATGCCACGAAAACCGGCCGACCACGAAGTAGAAGTAGAAAAGCGAAGCCAGCAGCGCCCCGCCAACACCCAGCGTGGTGGCCTTCGTGGGCGCGTGCAGGCGCATCATCGGGTCGGGCAGCTTCACCAGCCCGATCGACCCGACAAGCCCGAAGACGCCACTGACGACCAGGAACGCGCTGATGAGGATGTCGATGATCATGCCCGCCCCCTATTCGATGATGTCGCCGCGCAGGATGAAGCGCGTGTAGGAAACCGTGGCGACGAAGCCGGTCATGGCAAAGATCATGGAGGCCTCGAAATACATCGTGGTCTCCATCAGAATCCCGTAGAGCGTGATCAGCGCGATGGCGTTGATCGCCAGCGTGTCGAGCGCCAGGATGCGGTCGCCGATACCGGGGGCCGTGATGATCTTGTAAAGGTTGATCAGGATCGCCAGGCCGAAGCATCCCAGGGCGAAGATCAGGGCAATCTGGATCATTCGAAAATCTCCTTCAGGCGGCGTTCGTAGCGGGTCTTGATCTGTTCGCGTACCGCGTCGGGGTCGGGGGCGTGCAGGCAATGCACCAGCAGGCTGTGGCCGTCGGCGGACAGATCGCTCGACACGGTGCCGGGCGTCATGGTGATGGTGCCGGCAAGCACGGTGATCGCTTCGGGGGAGTGCAGCTCCAGCGGCACCGTGATCCAGGTCGGGCGGATATCGGCGTTGCGCTTGAACAGGATGATGAGGGCCACCTGGATGTTGGCCACGACGATGTCCCACAATACGATCACCATGTATTCGACGATCCGCGGCAGACTGCCCAGCCGCGGGCGGTTGGGCCAGTAGGGCGCCGTCAGGATCGGGATGATCAACCCCAGGACAAGCCCCAGCACGAGGTTGCCGAGCGTCAGCTTGTTGACCAGCATCTGCCACACCACCACCAGCATCAGCGTGAGGTATGGGTGCGGCAGGATCTTGCGTATCAGCATTGCGCACATTCCCCCCTGTCAGCGGCCGGCCATGACGGCGTCGATGTATTCGCCCGGCAGGTAAAGCTGCGCGGTGATCGCGGCCAGGTAATCGGTCAGCGGCCCGGCCAGCACCGCCAGGGCCGCCACCGCGAACAGCGCCGCGAACACCACCGCGAAGGCAAGCGCCGGGGCAGGGTGGTCGTGCGCCAGCGGCGCGCCGTTGGCCGTCGTGGTGCCCTCGGTCGCGGCGGGCGGCGTGGCGTCTTCGGCAAGCGGTTTCCAGAACACCGCGCTGCCCGCCTGGGCGAAGCCCAGCAGCGCCAGCAGCGAGGTGGCCAAGATCACCGTCCAGATAACCCCGGCCTGCGGCGCATCGCGCAGCGCGTCGAGGATCAGCAGCTTGCCCACGAAGCCGGAAAGCGGCGGCAGCCCGGCGGTGGCGATGGCGGCGCCGAAGAACAGCGCCGCGATGATGCCGTGCCGGGCCATGCGCGGGCCGGGGCGCAGGGCGCCCGCCCAGGCGCCGCGATGCTCGCGCACCAGGTCCACGGTAAAGAAAAGCAGCGCACCGCCGATGGTCGAGTGTACCAGGTAGTAAAGCGCCGCCGTGGTCGATGCCGGCGTGAACCCGGCCGCCGCGATCAGCAGCGTCCCCATCGAGCCGATGGTGGCGAAGGCGGCCAGCCGCCCGATTTCGCGCGCGCCCAGGATGCCGATCATCCCCACCGCCAGCGTGACCAGCGCCGCGACCATGATCGCCGGTGCCACCAGCGCGGTCGTCGCCGGAAGGTCGGGGCCGAAGATCAGCGTGTAGACCCGCAGGATTGCGTAGGCGCCCACCTTGGTCATGATGGCGAACAGCGCCGCCACCGGGGCGGGGGCGCGGGCATAGGTTTCGGGCAGCCAGAAGTGCAGCGGCAGCAGCGCCGCCTTGACCGCGAAAACCAGCAGCAAGAGGATCGCGCCGATCCGCATCAGCCCGGCGTCGGCGGCGGGGATCTCGGCGATGCGCAGCGCCAGGTCGGCCATGTTGAGCGTGCCGGTCACCGCGTAAAGCGTGCCGAGCGCGAACAGGAACAGGGTCGAGCCAAGCAGGTTGTAGACCACGTATTGCAGCCCCGCGCGCAGCCGCATCCGCCCGCCGGCATGGATCATCAGCCCGTAAGAGGCGATCAGCAGAACCTCGAAGAACACGAACAGGTTGAAGGCGTCGCCGGTCAGGAAAGCGCCGAAGATGCCCATCAGCTGGAAATGCATCAGCGGGTGGAAATGCTTGCCGCGGCTGTCCCATCCGGTGCCGATGGCATAGAGCAGCACCATCAGTGCCAACACGGCGGTCAGCACGATCATCAGCGCCGACAGCCGGTCGAGCACCAGAACGATTCCGAACGGCGCCGGCCAGTTGCCCAGTTCGTAAACCTGGATCGCGCCGCTCGACGCCTGCACCGTCAGCCCCAGCGTCACCGCCAGCAGCGCCACCGCGCCGGCCACCGACACGACCCGTTGCAGCGCCAGCTCGTGGCGCATCGACATCACCATGACCGAGGCCAGCACCGCCGGCAGCAGCACGGGAACGATGATCCAGTGGTTCATTGACCGCGCTCCGTTCCGTCGGCTGCCAGGTCGTCGTCGCCGTCCATGTCGATGCCGTCGTCGCGCGCCGACAGGTAGGCGCCGAGCGCCAGCATCACCACCACCGCCGACATCCCGAACGAGATCACGATCGCCGTCAGCACCAGCGCCTGCGGCAGCGGATCGGTGTAGCCGTGGACCCCGTCACGCAGGATCGGCGGCTGGTTCACCGCCAGCCGTCCGCTGGCGAACAGGAACAGGTTGACCGCGTAGGTCAGCAGCGACAGCCCCAGGATCACCGGAAAGCTGCGCAGCCGCAGCACCAGGTAGATCCCCGCCGCGGTCAGCACGCCGATGGCGCTGGCCATGAGCATTTCCATCCTAGTGCTCCTTTCCGTCGATCGGGTCAGTGGCTGCCGGCCCGTTGCGTGCGGGGTTGATGTCCATCGGGTAGATGTTCACGGTCTCGCCGCGCCGCCGGGCCATGCTCGACAGGCTTTGCAACGCCAGCATCACCGCGCCGACCACGGTCAGGAATACGCCCACGTCGAACGCCATGGCGGTGGCCCATTCGAATTTCTCCAGTGGCGGCAGGGTGATGTAGCCGAAGTCGCTGGTCAGGAACGGCCGCCCGGCCAGCCATGCGCCCGCCCCGGTGAGGCTGGCGATCAGAACGCCGGCCGCGATCATCGCATGGTAGGGGGCGCGCTGGCGCGCTTCGGCCCAGGCGAAACCGCTGGCCATGTACTGCATCAACAATGCGATCGCCACGACTAGACCGGCGATGAAGCCGCCGCCGGGTTCGTTGTGTCCGCGCAGCAGGATGTAGGCGCCCACCAGCAGCGCGATCGGCATCATCACGCGGGTGGCCACGACCATCATCAACGGGTGCCGGTCGCCCGCCTCGTTCCGGGCCGGCCCCCAACGCACCAGCCAGCGCCCGCCTGAGCCGCGCAGAACCGCGTCGGTCAGCGCGAAGATGACCAGCGCCGCGATACCCAGCACGGTGATTTCGCCGAAGGTGTCGAAACCGCGGAAATCGACCAGGATGACGTTGACCACGTTGTTCCCGCCGCCGCCGGTGTAGGAGTTGGCCAGGTGAAAGCCCGAAATGCTGTCGAAGGCGAAATCGCGCATCAGCATCGTGTAGGTCAGCCCGGCGACCGCCAGACCGCCGATGACCGACAGCGTCGCGTCGCGCAGGCGGCGCGCGCCGGTGCTTTCAACCGGCGTGGTCTTGGGCAGGAAATTCAGCGCCAGCAGCAGCAGGATAATGGTCACCACCTCGACCGAGATTTGCGTCAGCGCGAGGTCGGGGGCCGACAGGTAGACGAAGGCCATCGACACGCTCAGCCCGATGCCGCCCAGTAGGATCAGCGCCAGCAGGCGGTTGCGGTGGAACGCGATCAGGCACGCGGTGGCGACGATCAGCACCAGCCATCCGACCGCGGGCAGCGGCGGCACCGGCAGCATTGCGCGTTCGGCCGGGCCGGCGCCGGTACCGCCCCACGCCCACAGCCCCGCCGCCACCACGGTGAGGATGAACACCGCCGCGTAGCGCGTCATCGCCGCGTTGTGCAGGCCGTCGGTCAGCGTGGTGCTGGCACGCGTGGCAGCGCGTGCGACGGCGTCGAACATCACCTTGGCCTCGGGGCGCGGCGCCGCCAGCCAGCCGCGCATCAACGGCCGGTGCAGCGCCAGCAACAGCGCGCCGCCGATTACCGCGGCGCCCGACATCAACAGCGCCGGCGTCACCCCGTGCCAGATCTTGAGGTGGAAATAGGGCAGGTCGCTGCCGATCACGGCCCGGGCGGTGGTGCGCACAAGCGGTTCGGCCAGGAACGGCGCGACGCCGATCGCCACCACGGCCACGACCAGCAGCGCCGGCGCCGCCCACATGCCGACATTCGGGTCGTGTGGGTGGCTGGGATAGTCGTTGCGCACGGGCCCGAGGAAAACATGCGCGATGTAGCGCAACGAATACGCGACCGAGAACACCGTCCCCAGCGTGGCCAGCACCGGCACCGCGTTGTGCGAGCCCATCCAGACCGTGTGCGCCGCCTCTTCAAGCATCATTTCCTTGGACAGGAACCCGTTGAGAAGCGGAATGCCCGCCATCGACAGCGCCGCCAGCGTGGCAATCGCGAAGGTCACCGGCATCAGGTGGCGCAGGCCGCCCAGGCGCTTGATGTCGCGGCTACCGGTTTCGTGATCGACGATGCCCGCGGTCATGAACAGCGCCGCCTTGAAGGTGGCGTGGTTGATGATGTGAAACACCGCCGCCACCACCGCCATCTTGGTGCCGAAACCCAGCAGCATGGTGATCAGCCCCAGGTGGCTGACGGTCGAGTAGGCCAGCAGCGCCTTGAGGTCGTCCTTGAACAGCGCGATCACCGCGCCGACGATCATCGTCACCAGCCCCGTGGTTGCCACGATGTAGAACCATTCGGGCGTGCCCGACAGCACCGGCCACAGCCGCGCCATCAGGAACAGCCCCGCCTTTACCATCGTGGCCGAGTGAAGGTAGGCCGACACCGGCGTCGGCGCCGCCATCGCGTGCGGCAGCCAGAAATGGAACGGGAACTGCGCCGACTTGGTGAACGCGCCCACCAGGATCAGGATCAGCGCCGGCAGGTACATCTCTGACGCGCGGATCGCCTCGCCCTGCGTCAGGATCACGCTGATGTCGTAGCTGCCGGCGATGTTGCCCAGGATCAGCATGCCCGCGATCATCGCCAGCCCGCCCAGCCCGGTGACGGTGAGCGCCATGCGCGCGCCCTGCCGCCCCTCGGGCAGGTGTGTCCAGTACCCGATCAGCAGGAAGGAGGATAGCGAGGTCAGCTCCCAGAACACCAGCAGCAGCAGGATGTTGTCGCTGAGCACGATGCCGACCATCGCACCCTGGAACAGCAACAGGTAGGTATAGAACTGGCCCATCGGGTCGTCGGGCGACAGATAATAGCGCGCGTACAGGATGATCAGCAGCCCGATCCCGATGATCAGTCCGGCAAACAGCAGGCCCAGCCCGTCGAGCATGAAATTGACGTTGAGCCCGAGCGCCGGCAGCCAGTCCAGCCGGAATTGCAGCACCTCGCCGCGCATCACCGCCGGTGCACAGACCAGCAGCAGCACGAAGGCCAGCCCGCTGCTGAGCGCGGTGTAGGTCGCGCAGGTGCCGCGCCCGGCACGGATCATGAGCCCCGGAAGCAACGCCCCCAGGAACGGCAGCGCCGCGATCACAGGCAGCAAGTTGTCCATGCGCGACTGTTCCTCCCGTTAACCCCGCCGCCGCGCGCCGATCCGCGCGGGAATTTCTTGTCGCCATGACGTGATAAACGGATGAAAGGGCAGGCGACAAGCAGGTTTGGCGTTTTTTTGGACCCGCCCGTGCCGCATGCCGGCGCCAGGTTGACGGTTGATGGCGCGCGCGCGTGCGGGCTCAGGCCCGGACGGGCCGGTAGATGCAGTCGGCCAGCGTGCTGCGATCCAGCTCGTCAAGGAACGCCGCCTCGGCCGCGGCAAACCGCGCCTTGAGCCGACAGCGCGGCGTCAGCAGGCAGGTATTGCCGGGCCCGAAGCACTCGACCAGCGCCTGGTCGCCCTCCAGCAGCCGCACGACTTCGCCGATGCGGATGCATGCTGGCGGGCGCGCCAACGTCGCGCCGCCGCCGCCACCGCGGCGGGTTTCGACAATGCCGGCACTCGACAGCGCCGAAATCACCTTGGCCAGGTGGTTGCGCGAAACGCCGAATTCCGCCGCCATTTCGGCGGTGCTGAACGCCCGGTCGGGGGCGCCGGCCATGCGCATCAGCGCGCGCATCCCGTAATCGGTGAACGAAGTCAGGCGCATTTTGTCGCTCCGTGGCTCATCGGGGTTGCAATGGGGGATAGCGCGATTTAATCAGTATTTCAAATGCGCATTGAGGATCACATGCCCACACCACACGACCGCGATGAGACGCCCCCGCCGGCATCGGCCCCGTGCCTGGCGCATGAATTGCCCGCGTCGGCACCGGCACCGGGCCCCGACGGGGTGACCCCGCCGCAAGCGGTGGCCCGCTGGCGCCGGGCCGAGCGCACCCGCCTCGTCGCCGCGCGCAAGGCATCCGGCCAGGCGGCGCGGGCGCGAATCGATGCGGCCTTGACGCGGCACCTGCACGATCTGGTGGCACGGCTTGCGGGCGGTGTCGCGGGGCGCGTGATCGCGGGTTACTGGCCGATCCGGGGCGAACCGGACCTGCGCCCGCTGCTGCGCGATTGGCGCGAGGCCGGCGCCACCATCGTGCTGCCCGTGGTCACCGCTCCGGCCACGCCGCTGGCGTTTCGGCTGTTCGCGCCCGACACGGCGCTCGAACGCGGCCATTGGGGCATCCCGGTGCCGCCCGAGACCGCGCCGCAGATGACGCCGGACATCGTGCTGGCGCCGCTGGTCGGCTGGGACGCGGCCGGCTACCGGCTTGGCCACGGCGGCGGGTATTTTGACCGCACGCTGGCCGCGTTCGAGCGCCGCCCGGTGGCGATCGGGGTCGGGCTGCAGGGCGCATGCCTGGCCACGATCCACCCGCAGCCCCACGACATCGCCATGGATCACATCGTGACCGAGGCCGGCCCGCAGCCGGCTGCGAGGGCCGCCCCATGACCACCTCGGCGGAAAGAATGCGCGCCTGGCGCGGGCCGGCGATCCTGTCTTTCGGGTTCCGCCCGTTCTTCCTGGCCGGCGCGGCCTGGGCGGCGCTGTCGATGGCGCTCTGGCTGGGGATGCTCACCGGGGCGCTGACCCTGCCCACGCATCTCGACCCGGTGTCGTGGCACGCGCATGAATTCCTGTACGGCTATCTCGGCGCGGTGGCGGCCGGGTTCCTGCTGACGGCGGTGCCCAACTGGACCGGGCGGCTGCCTGTCGTCGGCTGGCCGCTGGCCGGGCTGGCGGGGTTGTGGCTGGCGGGGCGCGTGGCGATGGCGGTGTCGGGGGCGATGCCGCCGGCGCTGGCGGCGGCGATCGACCTGGCGTTTCCGCTGGCGATGACGGCGCTGCTGCTGCGCGAGGTGGTCGCGGGGGGCAACTGGCACAACCTGCCGGTCGTGGGCATCCTGGCGCTGTTGCTGGTCGGCAATGCGGCGTTTCACTGGCAGGCGTGGGAGGACGGCTACGCCGCGCGCGGGCCGGGGCTGCGGCTGGGGCTGGCGGCGGCGGTGATGCTGATCGCGCTGATCGGCGGGCGCATCGTGCCCTCGTTCACCCGCAACTGGCTGGTGCGCGCGGGACACAGCGCGCGCCCGGCACCGCCGATGGGACGGTTCGACAAGGCGGCGCTGGCGATGTTGCTGGGGGCACTGTTGCTGTGGCTGGGCTGGCCGATGGCGCCGGCCACGGGTGTCGCGCTGCTGCTGGCCGGCGCGATGCACCTGGCGCGGCTGGCGCGCTGGTCGGGGGGCCATACCGGGGCCGAGCCGCTGGTGTGGGTTCTGCATGTGGGCTACGCCTTCGTGCCGGCCGGGGCGCTGGCGCTCGGAGCGGCGGTGCTGTGGCCGGCGTTGCTGGCACCGGCGGCGGCGCAACACCTGTGGATGGCCGGGGCCATCGGCACCATGACGCTGGCGGTGATGACGCGCGCCACGTTGGGCCATACCGGGCAGGAGCTGCGCGCCGGGCCCGGCACCGTGGCAATATACCTGGCGGTGATCGCCGCCACCTTGCTGCGCTTTGCATCGGGGTGGATGCCGGCGTGGAATACGCCGATATACTGGTTGGTCGGCGCGCTTTGGCTGGGCGCCTTCGCCGGCTTTTGCGTGGGCTACGGCGCGGCACTGGTGCAGCGTCGCAAGGCGGGCTGAGCCGTGGGGTGGCTGGAACTGGCCGCGGCGCTGGCCGCCTTCGCGCTCAGCCACGCGGTGCCGGTGCGCCCGCCGGTGCGCGGCATGCTGGTGAACAGGCTGGGCGCGCGGGGGTTCACCGCCGCGTACTCGACGCTGTCGCTGGCGATGCTGGGCTGGGTGATCGTTGCCGCGGGGCGGGCGCCGCATGTTCCGTTGTGGGACTGGGCCGCGTGGCGCGCGGCATTGCCGTTCGGCGTCATGGGGGCGGTATGCCTGTTGCTGACATTCGGGCTGGCGCGGCCCAACCCGTTTTCGTTCGGTGGGCGCGGTAACGCCTGCTTCGACCCGGCACGCGCCGGCGTGGTGCGCTGGTTGCGCCACCCCCTGCTGGCGGCGCTGGCGCTGTGGGCGCTGGCGCACCTTGCCGCCAATGGCGACCTGGCGCATGTCATCGTTTTCGGGCTGTTCGCCGGGTTTGCGGTCCTGGGCATGGCGATGGTGGACCGGCGCAAGCGCCGCGAGCTGGGGCCCGACTGGCACGCGCTGCGGGCGCGGCTGCGGGCCGCGCCGCGGTGGCAGCCGCCGCTGTCATGGACCGGCGCGGTAGTGCGCGCAGGGCTCGCGGTTTTGTTCTACGCGGTGCTGCTGTGGGGGCATGCCTGGTTCGCCGGGGTGCGCCCGACCTGGCCCTGGCCGCTGGCGTGGCCCGGCTAGCGCGGGGGGTCAATCGCCCTGGGCGACGTTGCGCCGTGCCGCGCGGTCTATCGCGTCCAGCACCGCCTGCGCGCTGAGGATTTCGGGCAGGGCGATGCCTTCGGGCGCGCCGGGGCCGTATACCGCGTTGAACGGGATGCCGTAGCGGTCGAAGCTGGCGAGGTAGCGCGAGATACCTTCGTCGGGGCGGGTCCAGTCGGCGCGCAGCGCAACGATCCCGTCCTTGGCCAGGGTGCTTCTGACCGGCTCGCGGTCGAGCACAAGCGCCTTGTTCGCCTTGCAGGTCAGGCACCAGTCGGCGGTCACGTCAACGAACACCGTGCGGCCTGCCGCGACATGGTCCGCGATCGCCGCGCGCTCGAAGGGCTGCCAGTCCGCCGCGTCGGCCCCTGACAGCCGCTGGGGCGCAGGCGCGGGGGTCAGCGCCGGCGCCGCCAGCGCCGCCAGCAGTACCGCGCCCAGACCGGCCGCGCGCAACCCCGGCGCCAGTCCCGGCAGGCGTAGCGCCAGCAGCACCACTGCCAGCGCCATGAGCACTGCCACCGCCAGCACCGCCCATGGCCCGGCGACCCCGTCGAGTACCCAGAACAGCCACAGCGCCGTCAGCGCCAGCAAGCCGCCCAGCACCATCTTCAAGGCCACCATCCAGCGCCCCGGTTTCGGCAGCCGCCCGATCAGCGCCGGGCGCGCCGCCACCAGCAGGTAGGGCAACGCCAGCCCCACGCCCATGGCGGTGAAGATCACCAGCACGTCAACCGCGCGCCCGGCCAGTGCGAAGGCCACGGCGGTCCCCAGGAACGGCGCCGAACAGGGCGTGGCCAGAACCGCGGCAAAGGCGCCGGTCGCGAAATCCCCGGCATATCCGGGCGAGCCGTCGGCGTGGCTGAGCTTGCTTTGCAAGCGCCATGGCAGGGTGATTTCGAACAATCCCAAGAGGTTGGCCGCAAAGATGGTCAGGATCACGATCATCAGCGCCAGGAACACCGGGTTCTGGAACTGAAGCCCCCAGCCCACCGAGAGCCCCAGTCCACGCGCCGCCAGCGTCACTGCCGCCAGTCCCCACATAAAGGCCAGAACGCCGAGCGCCGAGACCAGGAATCCGCGCCGCACCCGCCCGGGGTGGGCGCCATGGTTCTTCAGCGCCGAGCTGAGCTTGATCGACAGCACCGGCAGAACGCAGGGCATCACGTTCAGGATCAGCCCGCCCAGCACCCCGAGAGCGGCGATCCACGCCAATTGCCCCAGCCCCGGTACGACCTGCGCCAGAGTGAAAGGTGGCGGCGGTACCGCGTCGGCGGGCGCGGGCCGCAGCGTTGCCGCGCGCCCCGCATCGGTCACCGTGACGCTGAGCGCCGGAACCTCGCCCGCCGCCGCGCGTGCGGCGACGGCATCGGAAAGCACCGGCAGGCGCGCCCACATCAGCCGCTTGCCGTCGCCCAGCCTGATATCGGGGCGCCCGAAGGCGGCGTCGGGGTGGGCGTCGAGTTCGGGAAAGACATCGGGCGCGGTAAACGGCGTGGCGCTGCGGGCGGTGACCACCATTGCGCCGCCGTCGGGCTCGAGCGCCGCGACGCCGGCGCTCAGCCCGCTTTCGCGCCCGTCATCCGGCACCTTCGCGGCCCAGGTGCTGATCAGTTCCGCCGAGGCGCCATCGACGCCGCCGGTGCCGCCGGGCAGGGCCAGGTTCAGCGTTGCTTCCTCGGGCACGCAGATATCCTTGCACACCAGCAACGACACCTGCGCATTTAGTCGTGCCGCCTTGCCCGGATCGTGCAGCCGGATGTTGATCGGCAGCACCAGTTCGTTCTTGTAGCCGAAATTCTCGATCCCGAAGGCCCGGAACCGCGTCGGTGCCGGCCACAGGATTTCGGCCGCAGCCACGTTTTCCGACCCGCTCCAGTCGATTTCGGGCGGCAGGCCCACCTCGCCGGGCGAGCGCCAGTAGGCGTGCCAGCCCTCGCGCAGATCCAGCGCCAGCCCCGCCGAAAGCGCGCCGGTCCCCGGTGCAACGCCATCCTGCGCGCTGATCAGCCGCGCCGTCATCGTGTCGCGCACCACCGCGTCGGACTGCGCGGCCCGCACGGCCGATTCCGTCGTCGACACCGCCAGCACGACCGCCAACAGCAAGCTCGCCAGCCGGCAGAAGAGGGATGTCATGGTCATGCGGGGCGTGCTCCTTGCAGATTGTGCGCCACTGTAACGGCCAGCCGGTCGGCGGGCCAGTGGCGTCCCCCGCGACCAATGGGCGCCGGTGGCGCCTTGGTCAAGGCATGGGTGGTCACGAGCGCGTGTGGCCGTTGTCCAATGGTGGCGCGAAAATCTGGTTGACATACCTGAGCGATATAGTCAGAAATAGGGGAAGCCCAGCCAACCCGGCACGACGCAGGGGCAGCCCGGTGCGCTTTTTTTCGACAAGGAGTGACCCGATGAGCGTATGCGTCCGACCTTTAGCTTCAAGCCTGCATGCGGCGGCGCGCCGGGACGACGCGGCGGCGTGGTGCGAATTGCTGGCGCTGGCGCCGGCAGCCGGGCTGTTGAGCGAAAGCTGGCTCGATACCCTGCTCGACAGGATCGAGGCCCGGCGATGAGCTGCCACGACACGCGCACCATCCGCGCCGCCGGCGAGAGCCGCGTGCCGAATACCACGCCCGAGGCCGCCGCGCCGCCCGTGCACGAAGCCCGCAGCCTGACCGGGGGCGCAAAAACTGCCTGCATCATGCTTGACGGCAAGGCCTACACGCTGCGTATCACCCGCGCGGGCAAGCTCATCCTGACGAAGTAGGTGGCCGGCCGGGGGAAGGCGCCCCCGGCCGGCCCGGCGTTACTTGACCTCGATCGGCGCGCGGCTGAGCACCTCCTGGCCGCTGACGTCGAGAAAACGCAACTCGTAAAGTCCCGGCGTGTCGGGCAAAGTCAGGCGGACCGGCGGCGGCCCGTCGATCTTTTTTGCCACCACCCAGGTGAACACGGCCTGCCCGCCGCGCGCCAGCGTGATGCGCTGGTCGGCGCTGTCGCTGCCGCCGGTCCACGAGACCTCGATCACCGACCCGGCCGCGGCCGAGTCCGGCGCTTTCAGGGTCGCCCCGGTGGAAAGCTGCGCATCTTCGGCCAGCACTTCGACAGCCGCACGCGCCATCACGCGCTTGCCTTCGTTGAGCACGTAGCGGACCTCGTACAGCCCCGGCGCATCGGGCGTCGCCAGGTCGGCCCGGCCGGCGCCGCCGACCCGCTTGTACTCATCGTAAGCGTCGTCGGGACTGCCGCGCGGTACGATGGTGACGTAGTCGCGCGGATGCACGGCGCCCGTCCATTCAATGCGCAGGCGGTCGCCGATGCGCACCTGTTCGGGCGCGCTCACCGTCACCTCGGGCTCTGACACCTCGATGGACTGGCTGGCCATGGTGCGTTTGCCCTCGTTGAGGACATAGCGGACCTCGTAGAGCCCGGTCTCGGCGGGCGCCTTGAGGCTTTTGGTGCCGTCGCTGTCGCCGACGCGGAAGTAGTCGCCGCTGGC
>NZ_JAGXFK010000054.1 GCF_024637375.1 Sediminimonas sp.
CGGAGATGTGTATAAGAGACAGAGCTTGACCAGCCGATGTTCGGCACCCCGATCGAAAGCGCCCTGTCGGGGTTCGATTTCTATGGCGATACGCCGGTGCGCATCACCGAGATCAAGGTGCCCGCCGACCAGCCCCCGCAGGAGCTGCTTTTCATCCCGGCGCTGCTGCTGCTGGGCGGGGTCGCCTTCCTGCAACACCTGCGGCTACGCAAGTAAAAGGGAGTGCCCGCATGAGCAGCCAGATCCTGTGCGCAATCGACGTCAACCAGCCCGACACCGATGCCGAGGTGCTGCGCATCGCTCACAAGATGGCCCGAATGGACGAAGCGCATCTGGACGTCATCACCGTGGTGCCCGACTTCGGGATGAGCGTCGTCGGCGGCTATTTCGACCCCGATTTCCACGACAAGGCCGTGGCGCGGGCGCGCGAATTGCTCGACGACTTCGTGCGTGACACGATCGGGGACGCGGCCAACGAGGGCGTGCGCCATATCGTTGCCACCGGCAAGGCCTATGAAGAGATCCTGCACGCCGCGCGCGAGGCCGGCAGCGATCTGATCGTCATCGGCTCGCACCGGCCGGAGTTGCGTGACTACCTGCTGGGCCCCAACGCCGCGCGCGTGGTGCGCCACTCGGATTGCTCGGTCTACGTGGTCCGCCCGGCCGATCAGAAGGCTTGAGGCGCGCGGCGCCGCCCGCTATGTCCCGCGGGTGAAACCCGGAGGGACCATGCCCCAGATACTCGACGCCGCGCAGCCCGACTTCGACGCCGCTTTCGCCGCGCTCTTGGGTGCCAAGCGCGAGGACAGCACCGACGTGGATGACATCGTCGCGCGCATCATCGCCGACGTTCGCGCCCGCGGCGATGCCGCGCTGATCGAGCTGACCGAACGGTTCGACCGGCTGCGGCTGAGTGCAGACCGCCTTGCCTTTACCGCGGCCGAAGTCGATGCCGAGATCGCCGCAGTGCCCCCGGCCGAGCGCGCGGCGCTGGAACTGGCGGCCGAGCGCATCCGCGCCTACCACGCCCGCCAGATGCCCGAGGACCAAAGCTGGACCGACCCGGAAGGCGCCACGCTGGGCTGGCGCTGGACGCCGGTCGCGGCGGCGGGTCTTTACGTGCCGGGCGGGCTGGCCTCGTACCCGTCGTCGGTGCTGATGAACGCGATCCCCGCCCGCGTGGCCGGGGTCGAACGGCTGGCGATTGCGGTGCCCACGCCCGATGGCCGGGTCAACCCGCTGGTGCTGCTGGCCGCGCGGCTGGCCGGGGTGGACGAGATTTACCGCATCGGCGGCGCGCAGGCGATCGCCGCGCTGGCCTACGGGACCGAGACGATCCCGCCGGTGGACAAGATCACCGGCCCCGGCAACGCATTCGTCGCGGCGGCGAAGCGGCGGGTGTTCGGCCGCGTCGGTATCGACATGATCGCCGGGCCGTCCGAGATACTGGTCGTGGCAGACGCCGACAACGACCCCGACTGGCTGGCGCTGGACCTGCTGGCGCAGGCCGAGCACGACGAAAGCGCGCAATCCATTTTGATTACCGACGACCCCGCGCTGGCCCGCGCCGTCGCGGCCGCGGTCGCCAAGCGGCTGGAAACGCTGGCCCGGCGCGACATCGCCGCGGCCAGTTGGCGCGATTTCGGCGCCATCATCACGGTGCCCGACATGACCCGCGCCGCGGAGCTGGCCAACCGCATCGCGCCCGAACACCTGGAGTTGTGCGTGGCCGACGCCGACGCGCTGTCCGAGCGCATCAGGCACGCGGGCGCGATCTTCCTCGGGCATTGGACGCCCGAGGCCATCGGCGACTATGTCGGCGGGCCGAACCATGTGCTGCCCACGTCGCGTTCGGCGCGGTTTTCGTCGGGATTGTCGGTGATGGATTTTCTCAAGCGCACGACGCTGGCGCGCATGACGCCTGCATCGCTGGCGGCCATCGGCCCGGCGGCCGAAACGCTGGCGGTGTCGGAAAGCCTTGAGGCGCATGGCCTGAGCGTGCGTGCGCGACTGGACAAGCTGAACGAAGGGGAGCGATGAAGCGGGACGAATTGAAGCAATCTCCGGCCATCGTCGCCGGCGCCCTGGCGCTGGCGGCCGGGGTATTCTGCCTGGTTTACGCGCTGCTTCTGGACGGTCCCACGCCGATGCGGCAGGCGTTGATGTGCGGCGCGCTGGTTCTGATGGCCTTTGACGTTCTGATCGGCACGGCGGCCATGCGTGGGCCGCGCCGGCCGGATAACCCGGTGCTGCTGGTGCATGCGTTCTACATCGGCTGGGCCTTCATGGCCGCCGCCGTTCTGATCGCGTGGCAGGGGCCGGCGCATGCGCCGGCGCTGATCCTGCAATGGGCCGGGGGTGGACTGCTAATCGGGTTGATCGTGGCGTTACTGCCGCACCGGCAGGCGCTGGTTCATCTGCCCGGTGTCGACGATCCCGCGCGGCGCATTACCCGCGACCGGCGTGGCCGGATGCTGTTTTTCGGCTGGCCCTTCCTGTCGGTGCTGCTGCTTGCCGGGCCGCTGCTGGACAAGCCCGGTGCGGGGGCGGACCTGCGGTCGCTGGCGCTGCCGCTGGTGATCGTGCCGTTCCTGCTGTCGCCGGTACGCGGCGAGGTCGGGTTCTGGTCGCCGCTGGCGCGGCGCCTGCGGGTGATCGCGGTGGCGATCATCGCGGTGGCGCTGTTCCTGGTTTGAGCGCCGCGCGGCGGCTTGTGCTGCGTGTGCGATTGTGCCGTCGCGCCATCGCGGCTATCCATGGCGGACGGCCCCGAAAGCCCCCGGACGACCAAAGCGAAGGCATCCCATGACGGCCCGCATCAGCCATATCGACCTTGACGACCGCAACCTGCCGCCGCCGACCCCCGAGATCGAGCAGGAACGCAAGGTTGCCATCTACGACCTGCTGGAAGACAACAGCTTTGCCCTGCCGGCGCGCGATGGGCAGGAGGTGCCCGATGGCCCGTACCGGCTGGGCCTGTCGATCCGAGAGCGCCGCCTGGTCTTTGACATCGACACCGACACGCAGGATCACGTGGCAGAGTTCCACCTGTCGCTGTCGCCTTTCCGCCAGGTGGTCAAGGACTACTGGGCGATCTGCGAAAGCTACTTCAACGCCGTCAAGACCATGCCGCCCAGCCAGATCGAGACGATCGACATGGCCCGTCGCGGCATCCACAACGAGGGCGCGCGCATCCTGCAGGAGCGGCTGGAAGGCAAGGCCGAGGTCGACGACGACACCGCCCGGCGCCTGTTCACCCTGATATGCGTTCTGCATTACGGGGGCTGATCGGGTGGTCGATGCGCTTCCCCAGTCGGTTCTGTTTTGCTGCGACCACAACGCGGTGCGCTCGCCCATGGCCGAGGGCATCATGAAGAAGTTCTACGGCACCGACTCCTATGTGCAGTCGGTGGGCGTGACCGACGACCTGGACATCGACGGCTTTTCCATCGCGGTGTGCAAGGAAATCGGGGTCGAGCTGTCGCGCCACCGCACCCGCAGCTTCGACGAGATGGAACAATGGGGCGACGACCTGTCCTCGTTCGACCTGATCGTGGCCCTGTCACCCGCCAGCCAGCGCCGCGCGCTGGAATTGACGCGGTACTTTCATCTCGAAGTGGAATACTGGCCGATCATGGACCCGTCGGGCCTTGGCGAGACGCGCGAGGCCAAGCTGGACGCCTATCGTCAGACCCGCGACCAGATCGTTGCACAACTGATTCGCAAATGGGGCCCGCCCCGCGCCGAGGAGGAGGCGCAGCGATGAGTCCCATCACCCGGATCGAGCCGGCGCCGGGCGCCATCGCACGGTTCGCCTGGAAGGATCTGGACCAGCCTGCCGAGACCGAGAAGCCGCTGCAATTCTGGATGCGCATGCTGTGACGCTGCGATCCGGCGCAGGGCCGGGGCGGTTGCCCTTGCGGGTTGCGCGGGGGCGGGGATAGGGTGCGCGCGACCGATGCGCCACAGTCACGGATGACCGCCATGCAGATCGCCACCGCCACCTATCCGCTCGACTGGTTTTCGCACTGGTCCGATTACGAGACCAAGCTGACACGCTGGGTCGCCGATGCCGCGGGGCAGGGGGCCGACCTGCTGGTGTTTCCCGAATACGGCGCGATGGAACTGGCCAGTCTCGCGGGGGCGCAGGCGGCGGGCGATCCGCAGCAATCAATCACCGCGGTGTCAGGGCGCATCGAGGACGCCAATGCCCTGCATAGCACCCTTGCCACGCGGTTCGGCGTGCATATCCTGGGCGGATCGGCCCCGGTGCGGGACGGGCAAAGCGTTGTGAACCGGGCTTTTTTCTTTGCTCCAGACGGAGCGCAGGCCTACCAGGACAAGCAGATCATGACCCCGTACGAGCGCGACGAATGGGGCATCACCGGCGGCGGGCCGTTGCGGGTCTTCGACACCGCGTTGGGACGGATCGGGGTGCTGATATGCTATGACGGCGAATTTCCCCTGCTGGCACGCAGCCTGGCCGAGGCCGGCGCGGAATTGATCCTGGTGCCCAGTTGCACCGAGGCGTTGGAAGGCTACTGGCGCGTGCGGATCGGGGCCATGGCCCGGGCGCTGGAAAACCAGTGCGTCACGGTGATCGCGTCTCTCACGGGCGCCGCGCCGCGGCTCTACTCGGTCGAGGAAAACACCGGTCGCGGTGGCGTGTTCGGCCCGCCCGACCGCGGCTTCCCACCCACCGGCGTGATTGCCGAGGGCACCCATGACGCGCCCGGCTGGACGCTGGCCGGGGTCGATCGCGCGGCGATCGCCGCGGTGCGCGCGGACGGCAACGTGCTCAACCTCGTGCACTGGGCCGAACAGGCTCCGCGCTTCGCCCATGTCGAACGGACACTGCTACGCCAAGATTCCCCTTGAAAAGAGGTGCGAACAGGCTCATTTATCGCCCGTCCCGCGCGTTGGCGGGGCGCATTCCGAAGGAGAGACCATGGCCAAGGAAGATACGCTCGAATTCCCCGGTGTCGTGAAGGAACTCCTGCCGAATGCGACGTTCCGGGTCGAGCTTGAAAACGGCCATGAGATCATCGCGCACACGGCAGGCAAGATGCGCAAGAACCGCATCCGGGTTCTTGCCGGCGACAAGGTGCAGGTCGAGATGACCCCCTATGATCTGACCAAGGGTCGGATCAACTACCGCTTCAAGTAAATGCCGTTGATCCTCGGGTCGGCCAGCCCGCGCCGCAAGCAGTTGCTGGCGCAGATCGGTGTCGTGCCCGACGTGACCTGCCCCCCCGACATCGACGAGGCCCCGCAGCCGCGCGAGTTGCCGCGCGCCTATTGCCAGCGCATCGCCCGCCAGAAGGCCGAAGCGGTTGCGGCAGGGCATGACGACGTGGTGTTGTGTGCCGACACCACCGTTGCGCTTGGCCGCCGCATCCTGGGCAAACCCGCCGATGCGGGCGAGGCGGCGCAGTTCCTGCTGGCGCTGTCGGGACGGCGTCACAAGGTGATCACCGCCGTCGCGGTGCGCCGGGGCGGGCAATTGTGGCAACGCGACGTTGTCACCACGGTACGGATGAAGCGACTGTCGGACGCCGAACTCAACGCCTACCTCGCCAGCGGCGACTGGCAGGGAAAGGCCGGCGGCTATGGCATTCAGGGCATGGCCGGGGCATTCATCCCGTGGATCAACGGCTCGTTCACCGCCGTTGTCGGCCTGCCGCTGGCCGAGGCGGCGGCGCTGTTGCAGGCGGCCGGTCACCCGGTCTGGGGGCAGGGATGAAGGGACGGCAGATCATACTCGACCACATTGGCGGGCGCGAGGCGGCGGCGCTGATGGTCGATGGTCGTCTCGACGATCTGCTGATCGCGTCGGACGCGCCGCGCCCCGGCGCCATCTACCGGGCCCGCGCCGACCGCCCGGTCAAGGGCATGGGCGGCATGTTCCTGACCACGCCCGACGGCCCGGCCTTTGTGCGGCAGGTGCGCGGCATCTCGCCCGGCCAGCCGATGCTGGTGCAGGTAACCGGCCATGCGGAGCCGGGCAAGGCAATCCCGGTCACGTCCAGGCTGCTGTTCAAGAGCCGCTACGCCATCGTCACGCCAGACGCCCCCGGCCTGAACATCAGCCGCCGCATCCGCGACGACGATCTGCGCGACAGCTTGCTGGCAGTCGCGCACCAGATGATGGACGGCCGCGACATGGGCGTCATCCTGCGTTCGTCCTGCGCCGACGCCGATGCGGGCGACATCGCCGAGGACATCACCGCGATGGCCGATCTGGCAGAGGCGGTGACGGCGGATACCGACGGGGCGCCCGAACTGCTGGTTGCCGGCGACGCCCCGCACGCGCTGGCCTGGCGTGATTGGAGCGCCCCCGCCGACGTGGTGACCGACCCCGGCTGCTTTGACAGCCACGGCGTGCTGGACGCGATCGAGGCGCTGCAATCGCCGCGCGCGGACCTGCCCGGCAAGGCCGCGCTTTATGTCGAGGCAACGCACGCTCTCGTCGCCGTGGACGTGAACACCGGCGCCGACACCACGCTGGCGGCGGGGCTCAAGGCCAACATCGCCGCGGCGCGTGACCTGCCGCGCCAGTTGCGGCTGCGCGGGCTGGGCGGGATGATCTTGATCGACCCCGCGCCAATGCCCAAGAAGGAACGCCGCGTGTTCGAGGATGCGTTGCGTGCCGCTTTTCGCGCCGATGCGACCGAGACCGCGCTTGCCGGCTGGACGCCCCTGGGCAATTTCGAATTGCAGCGCCAGCGCCAGCGCCAGCCACTGACGGAGCTACTGCCATGAGCTGCCCGATCTGCGCCGCCCCGTCCGACCCGCGATACCGGCCGTTCTGTAGCAAGCGCTGCGCGGACGTGGACCTGGCCAAGTGGCTGCGGGGCGGCTATGCGGTGCCTTCGGAAGAACCCGAGGATGTCGAAGAAGCCCTCGAAGCGGTCGAGCAAGCCCTTCGAAAACCCCAATAGTTTTTTGTAGAACCCTCTGGACAGCCCCCCAAGGCTCGCCTAGAACACGCCCACCCGAAGGAAAGCCTTCACCCGTGCCCGGGTAGCTCAGGGGTAGAGCAGTGGATTGAAAATCCTCGTGTCGGTGGTTCGATTCCGCCCCCGGGCACCACTACAACCTCCACGATAGTCCGAGTCAGTCCTAAACATCTGTATAATCAATGATTTCACCCATTGGTTGTCCAGCGTGTTCCACGTTTGTCCGCCTCAAGCCGAAAAACTTGGGGGTAGAATTCGGGGTGCGAAAATGGTATCAAATCGCATGCCTTTGACCGATATCGCCCTGAAAAAGCTGAAACCTTTGGATCGCGCTTACAAGAAGGCCGACGCAAATGGCCTGTTCATTTGGGTAAAACCAAATGGATCGAAACATTGGCACTTCAAATACCGTTTCATGGGTAAAGAAAAGTTGATGTCATACGGGCCTTACCCATTGATTTCATTGCGAGATGCGCGAGACAAGCGCGATCGAGACAAGAAGCTTCTATTGGAAGGGATTGATCCGGGCTCAGTCAAGAAAGAGCGCAAGCTAGCTGCCGAGATCGCTGCACGTGGCCGCTTTGAGGTCTTGGCGGAGGAACTTCTGGATAAGAACAGGCGTGAAGGAAAAGCCGAGCAAACAATCAAGAAAAAGTCTTGGTTGCTCGATATGGCGAACGAAAAGCTGGGCGAGCGACCGATCATGGAGATCACACCCAGTGAGGTTCTGGCCGTGCTCAAGAAGCAGGAGAAGGCTGGAAATCTGGAGACTGCCAGTCGCCTGCGTTCTACTATCGGCGAGGTGTTTCGCTACGCCATTGCAACGGGTGTCACCGCGAACGATCCGACGGCTTCATTGAAGGGCGCGCTGGTTCGCAAGCGCGTCAAGTCTCGGGCCGCCATAACAGACAAAACGCAGCTTGGAAGGTTGTTGATCTCCGTCGAGGAATACAGCGGCTACCGAGTGGTAAAGCTAGGGCTCCGGCTGCTCGCGATCCTTCATGTGCGCCCCGGCGAATTGCGCTTGGCCAAGTGGGACGAGTTCGATCTGGACCACGGCAGATGGACCATTCCGGAAGAGCGCATGAAGTCCAGGCTGGAACACGTTGCGCCGTTGCCAACTCAGGCCGTGCAGTTGCTCGAAGAGTTGAAAACGCTGTCACACCCTGACGCGATGGTTCTACCGTCCCAGAGCCTGAAGGTGAAACCTCTGAGCGAGAACACCTTCAATCAAGCGCTGCGCAAAATGGGGTTCTCAAAGGAAGAGATGACGGCCCACGGGTTCAGGGCCACGTTCTCGTCTCTTGCAAATGAAAGCGGCCTTTGGAACCCTGACGCGATCGAACGGGCTTTGGCCCATATTGAAGGCAACGAGGTGCGTCGTGCCTATGCGCGGGGGGCGTTCTGGGACGAACGCGTAGAGATGGCGCAGTGGTGGGCCGACCTGCTTGATGACCTGCAACGGGGTGCAACAAGCGGACAGGGAGATTGACCAAAGTGAGTGAAGAGCCCGACATTTGCGTCGATGTGGATAGATGGGCGCGCGCCAAATACTGGACTTGGCTAGAAGCCGAATACCTCTTGGTCGGTCTTGATCCTTGGAAAATCGAAAAGATTGATCCGGGTGTTAATCTGGACCTGAAAAACGATAAGCGACGCGCTGCCCGTGACGCCCTGCAGTTTCACTTTCGCACCGAAGATGTGCCTTCCAAAGTTTCGCCAACAGAGGCTCTAGAGGTAGCATATCGCGCTCGTATTGAAGCGCCCGAGGCGCTTGCTGAGGCTGTCATGGCTTTCGCGGAAGATGATGCGCAGAAGCTTGATCGGCTTACTTCGGGTGAGAGCAACAAATACAACAAACTCCGAAAAATGTTGTTTGCTATTGCTGTGGTGAAATTCGGCTATCGTCCAAACGCTGACAGGCAAGGGGCAGTGTACCGGGGCCCGGTTTTGAGACAGCGCGTTGCGCTGGTTAGGCCGCCATCTTAACCCCCGTGGCGGCTTCGGGTTCAAGGGCTTTTTGTTCAGCCCTGATCTGATCGGGTGTCTTGTACCCGTGGCGCTGCCGGAGCC
>NZ_JAGXFK010000055.1 GCF_024637375.1 Sediminimonas sp.
AGGGTTGCGGTGCACATGACGCCGGCGGTGCTGCTCAGCGCCGCCTGCCAGTCGAAGCTCGCCTGCACGCCCTGCGGCCCCGAGATCTCCACGCGCGGGCGTGGCAGGTAGACCTCGTGGGCGATCAGCTCGAGCGCCTCCCCGCTGGCCAGGGTAAAGGCAAAGACCAGCTCGCAGGGCGTCCCGTTCGCGGCCTGCTCGACCAGCGTCTCGTCGGCAAAGCGCGTCTCGATTTGCCCGGTCAGCGCCGCGACGGACGGGTCCGCCCCGTCGATGCGCCCGTCCGAGCGGATGGTCTCGATCCGGTCGAGGGTGTTGGCATAGGTGATCTCGGCGGAGACCAGGTTGGCCAGCTGGGCGCTGTCGCGCCGGATCGCGCCGTTGAAGTTGCCGAACCGCCTGAGATTGAGCGCGGCCAGCGCGCCCGCCGCCGAGGCGGTGGCCCGCGCTTCGCCCTGCGCCACCAGGCTCGCGGTGGCCTGCAGCTGCCCGCTGCGCTGCATCCGGAACGACAGCTGATCGAGCATGCAGCCCGAATACATGGCAAAGCGCGGCACCTCGGGCATGCCGACCTCGATCGCCAGGCTGGGCAGGCTGAAACTTCCCGAGGTGAAGGCATGCACGTAAGGCCCGGTGCCGGTGGTGGCGGGAGCGCCGAACGCCGCCCTCAGCCAGATCCAGAAGGTCTCGGCATCGATCGGCACCACCACGTCGCCGTCGGCGGTCACCGCGTCCCTGATCGGGGCCAGCGGGTCGCGCCCGAAGCCCAGCAACTCGTTGTCGATCAGCGGCTGCTCCGCCCCCAGCGTCGTGCTCGCAAACGGCATCCGGATAAACCCGCCTGCTGGCGGCGTGCCATAGGTGGTCTCGAAGCCGAGCGCCATCTGCGCCCGCGCCCCTTGCGCTCGTGCCATGGTGATCTCCTTTTTGACATGGGTGGGCGGACATCGCGAGGCGGCGTTGCCCCCGAGCCAAGCCCGGCTTACGCTCCACCCAACAGGCTGGGAGTAGAGCTGCGATGGATTTCAAAGACCTGTTGAGAGTTCAAGGCTACGACCCGGACGCAAAGGATCGCATCGTTCTGCTGCGCCATCGCCCTTACGAGGATCGGCTTGCCCGTGCGATGCCATGGATCATCGAAGAGCGCCCCGACCTATTCGAGACATACCAGGCCTTCCCGGGGCGCCCCGAGACATCGATACGGCGCGCCGAGTTCGTCGCAAGTTTCCTGGGTCTCTCGCCGGGCACGGCCCACTTTGTCGGGCTCTATCGGGTCGGCGAGAGCCGTCGGCTCGATCATGAGGCGTTCTGGCGCATCCCCGAGAACCAAACGCTATGGGAGATGGGTTACGGCGGGTTCACACACGAAGAGGTCGATAGATACGGCCCCCGCCTCCAGTTTGATCTGGAGCGACTGCCCTTCTACAGCGACTGGCGTGGCCGGCTCGTGATCGATTTCCCTCCACCCGAGCGGTCCTGGTTCCGGTGGGTCGACCGCGGCAGTTTTCCGATCCATGCGGTTCTAGAGGAAAGCGCTTTTTCGGCCCCGCCACCCGAATGGCGCGAGATCGACTTGACCTTCGCCGAGCTTGCAACCCTGCCGGCTTCATGGCGGGCGCGTCTTGCCGAATGGCGAGGGATCTACCTGATCTTTGATGAAAGTGACCGCCGGAGCTATGTCGGGTCGGCTTACGGTCAGGATAATATCCTTGGGCGCTGGCAATCGTACGCCGGCGACGGTCATGGCGGC
The DNA here is from genome assembly GCF_024637375.1 of Sediminimonas sp. Classification (GTDB taxonomy): domain Bacteria; phylum Pseudomonadota; class Alphaproteobacteria; order Rhodobacterales; family Rhodobacteraceae; genus Sediminimonas. Next base: position 1,751 of record NZ_JAGXFK010000055.1, read on the forward strand.
AATCGCGAGCTGCGCGGACGCGATCCGCAACACTTCCGCTTCACCATCCTCGAGCGCCTCGCCCCGGACCTGCCGCCCGAGGATGTTATCGCCAGGGAAAACAGCTGGAAGATACGCCTTCACTCGCGGCAGCCGTTCGGGCTCAATGCCAACTGAACTATCCGCCAAGCGGATCATCGGTCGAATAGTGCAGCACCACTGGGATTACCGCCGCCTTCAGGGTGGCCGCGCCCTCGACGGGCAGATCGACCGGGCGCGGTGCTTCCGCCTCGACCCAGTCGCAGAGCCCGCCCAGCGTGCGGTCGGCGGAGACCACCGCACCAACGCTGGCGGTCAGCGCATCAAACGCCGCATCACGGTCGGCGCCCTGTACCACCGCCTCGATCTCGGCCCGGTGCTGATAGTGATAGCACAAAGGCGAGAGCGTCACCTCGGGCGCCCCCGGCTCGCCGTCGCGCAGGATCAGCAGACCAGCGGCGGGCACCCGCTCGGGCAGCACCTCACCGCGCAGGGCGGTGGCGGGGAGGGCCGAGAGGAGGGTGTGGAGGGCGGAGAGGATGGTTTCGCGGAGGGTGGGCATTGGCTATTCCTGACTTGAGTGCCGACAGGAGCTCGAACTGAGACATAAGGGCCGCAAACGGCGGTCGGTCGCTGCCCAAATGACCTGACGTGCGATCACCGTCCGCATCCCTGTCGATCGGACTGGTCAGGAAATCGCCAAGCCCGATAAAAGTGTCAGATGACCGCAAGGAGCCCAAAATGACGAATTCTGCTCGGCAGATGCTTGGCTGCGTCAGTCTAAGACCCCATGAACCGCCGTCGCGCATCCACTGCGATGTTGTAGCGCCGCTCAAGGTCGGCGATCAGGGCCATCGCAAGGCGCTTTGCATCGTCCCCTTCTACATCCCTATAACTCTGCTTCGCGGCTTCCAGCAGCTTCTTGATTTTGAATTCCTCGGGCAGTGCGCCCGCTTCAGCCATAATGCGACCTGCCACGGCCATCGCCACGTCCACGAAAGCGTCGCTTGAGCTGATGGGCAGCGGTTTTCCCTCGCCTTTGAGGCCGCTCAGCTGCCCCTCCGCGAGGGCCTTCTGGATTTGCCGCTCTACAAGGCTGTCGAAGGATCGGGGCATTTGCCTCCCTATGCACCGGTGCCGCTGAGAAAATGACGCGACTATCCATCACCATAGTCACAGGAAAAAAACGGACAATCATTATTCTGTATGGAAAGGCAGCTTCGTCCGCATAGCTGTCACCCGAACTTCCCCTCGACCCAGTTCGCCACGATCAACCCCGGCACGCTGTCATGCGCCCGCTCTGCATCCCGCGCCAGATCCAGCCGCTTGCGCAGCTTCACCTGCGGTACCAACAGGAAGATCGGCACGGTGGTCAACCCCCGGCCGGTCTTCGAGCGTGACGCCACGGCGCGGCCCTTCGTGTTCAGCCGTCCCTCCGCCACCAACAAGCTCGGGCCTGCCCTGCGATAGACAAAGCGCAGGCGCAGGCCGCGACGGCGTTCCCACTCACCCGGCGTGATCTTGCCGCCGCGCAGCCCCCGCCCGGCGGCTGGCGTCGGAATCGCCAGCCAGAAGCCGGCTTTCGAGCGGATCAGCGGGCCGGTGTCATGGGCGTTGATGATTTCCGGCGCGTTGGACCAGACGAAGGCTGCGGCGTTGAGGCTGGGCTTGCCCTTGGGGTATTGCGTTGACCTGATCGTGCGCGCAAGCCGGGTGCCAAGCCCCGCCCCGGTGATCTGGGCGCGCCAGGCGGTCTTGAGGTCCCGGCCCGCAATGCGCGTGGCGGTGCTGACAGCTTTCTCGCCCGCCTCGATCTCGGCGGCCATCATGGCGGCAAGGTCCGGGGTGATATCGAGCTTGAGCTTCATCGGTTCACACCGGCCTCATATCAATCGTCCAGACCAGCTGCTCGCGATCGCGCACCGGCTCGCCCTGGATGAGAAAACCGTCGCCATCAATCTCCACCCGGTCACCGGGGCGCGGGGTCGGCACCTCCGCCACGCGCAGATCGACGCGCGTGGTCTCCGACCAGATGCGCGCCTCACCAAAGCCGGTGGTGTCATCCGCGCGGCGCGCAACCACGCGGACGAGGACCGGCACGCCGCCCGCGGCCGTGAAGACGGCATCGCGGCCCATGTTGGGATCCCCGAATAGCGTGTCGATGACGTCTGCGAAGAGCGACATGATAAGCCCTCAGTTCGAGCTGTGCAGGCGGATTGCCAGGCGCGGGCGCTTGTTGACCGGCAGGATCGAGCTTTCCGTCATCAGATCGATCCAGCGCCCCTTCGCGTCGATCATCTGGCGCGCGTAAAGCGGCAGGCCGACGGTGTTGGCGGTCTCCAGCAGGTTGGCGGGCCCGCCATAGGTGGTGAAGGTGTCAAACGTGCCCAGCGGAAAGGCGATGCCCTCACCGGCGGGGATCAGGCGCTCCGAGGTGCCGTTGGAAAGCGTGACCGAGCCGTTGTATTCCTCGAACAGGATCCCCGCGAAGGGGAACGCACGGCGCATGTCCTGGCGCAAGGGCTGGCCACCGGTGGCCGAGAAGAACTTGTAGGCGTCTTCGGTCTTGGGGTGGCTGATCAGCTTGTCGAAGAACTCCGAGCTGACTAGTGCATGGGCGGTGGTCATGGTCTCGCCCAGCAGGTTGTCCTCGATCCCGCGCAGGGTGGTGCGCACCTTGCCCTGGATGTTGGTGCCGGCCGTGCCAAAGACGAAGTCGACCGAGATCTGCGCAAGCCCGAATTCGGCGAAGTAGTCGTAGAGCGTGGTGCCCGCACCGTCCTTCACGATGCCACGCAGCGCGTTCATCTCCATGTATTCGCGGGTCTGGGCATGCTTGCGGCGCATCAGCGTCAGCTTGCGGTTCATCACCTCGACCAGCGGATCGGCCGCATCGGACACACCCAGCGCGGGCATGCCCTGGATATCGGCGGGCAGGATGACGTCGTCATGCGGGATCCACGGCAGCGCGAAGCTGCGCATGGAGCGCTGTTCTCGGTTGCCCACCGTGGCGGGCGCCCCGAGCGGAACAGAGGGCAGAAGGCTGAGCACACCCTCGCGCTGCTCGATGACGATGGAGCGTTGCGTGACGCCCTCGAAGCGGAACAGGCCGATCTGGCCCAGGCGGGTGTAGAGGTTGGGCAGGATGTTGATGGCCTGCGTCATCTCGGCGAGCGAATAGCCGCCCGCGTCGAACGGGTTGCGGGTAATGGTCATGGGGGACCTCCGGGGAAGGGATGATAGAGGAAGGGCGCCGCGCGTGCGGCCCGCTCAGGCGGTGTCGCGGACGGCGATGCCCAGTGCGGTCAACTGGCCGTGCTTGGTGGCGATCTTGGCCGCGTCATTGACGGTGGCGTCATAGGCGAGGGCCGCACGCGAGACGATCGCGGGGCCGCGCACCAGGACAATGCCGGTCGCATCGGCCAGCGTGGTATCGACGGCATAGAGCAGCACGGCGGCGGCGGTCTGCGCGCCGTCGGTGCCGCCGGAGGTGGCGAGCGTGTATTTGCCGCTGGCGGTGATGCGG
>NZ_JAGXFK010000056.1 GCF_024637375.1 Sediminimonas sp.
CCAACTGAGCTAATCACCCTCGCGGCATGCCTTAGCCAATGCGCGGGGGGGCGTGCAAGAGGGCATGAGCGCAAAAAGGCGCGTTAGGTTCCCCTTGTTGACGGCGGCACCCGCCCCCGTCAGGATACCGACGCAGAATCCCCGTCACGCAGGAAAGACCGCCCGCCCATGCCGTTCAGCCCGCAAACCCACCAGATGCACCCAGCCCGGCGGTTTTCGGATTTCACCGTGGGCGAGCGTTTCCTTGCCCCCTCCCGCACCATGACCGAGGGCATTTTCGCCGCGTTCCAGACCACCAGCGGCGACAACCACCCCATTCACTATGACCGGGCCTACCTGGCGCGGCTGGGGCATCGCGATCTCTATGCCCACGGCTACATGACCCTGTGCCAGGCCGCCATCGGCGCCACCCCGCTGGCCCACCAGATGGGCGAGGCGCTGATCGGGTTCCTCGAACAATCCAGCCGCTTCCTGGCGCCCGTCTATTGCGGGGATACCCTGTACACCGCCTTTGAAATCACCGATCTGAGCCCCGGCAGTACCACCGGCGTGATGACGCTGGCGGTCACGATCCACAACCAAGACAGTGTCCTGGTGGTCGAAGGCATGCAAAAATACCTTCTGCGCCTGACCTGAGCGGAATCGAAAAGCCCGCACGGCAGGGGCGTGTTCTTGCGGAAAAATGGTGGGTGATAGAAGATTCGAACTTCTGACATCTTCGATGTGAACGAAGCGCTCTACCACTGAGCTAATCACCCGTCGCGGCGCTATTTAGCCGCCTCGCCGCGGCTGCGCAAGGGGGCAATGCCGCCTTTATGCGCCGGGTTCCTCGTCGGCCGGGGCCAGCTTGGGCGCGGCGTTCACCACCGCCGTGCTCTGGCGCAGCTTGCACACCATCACGCGGCCGTTGCTCATCTGCTTGACGCGATTTATGCGCAATTTGCCGAACGGCATGAGGTTGAGTTCGCGCCCCGCCGCGACCTGTTCGCCCAGAACCGCGAGCATCGCCTCGATCACCGGCTTGGCATCCTTTTTCTTGACGCCCGAGCGCGCGACGACCGAATCGATCAGCTCCTTCTTCTTCATGTCCGAGGCCGCCACCTTGGGCGTGGCCTCGCTCACGACCTGCGGCGCCGGCGCCGCCGCGGCCGCCGACTTCGCCGCCGCGCTGCGCGTGGTGCTGCCGCTGGCTGCCTTCGCCGCACTTGTACGGGCCGTACTCGTGGACCGTGCGGTAGATTTCGTGGTGCTCGCTCTTGCCATGATGACGCTGCCTGCATTGTTTCTGTTTCGTTGGCATCATATCACCATATCGGGGCAACCGGTAGCAACCCTTGACGGGCGCAACGAGGGTGGGGGCGAACTGCCGGTCGGCCGGGTGGCCGTGATCGTTGCAGTCCCGGCGGCCGCGCTCTTGGCTGCGGCTCCGCGATCAGGGCTGCCGAAAAGATGTCATCACAGATGATGAAGGGCGGCACATTCCGTGCCGCCCTTTCTGCGTTCACCCATCCCGGGCCTCAGTGCGCAGTGGCCTGCGCGCCGGTGCCTTCCCTGATCGCGGCGGCGGCGGCGGCCTCTTCGGCCTCCTCGTCCCATTCCACGGGTTCGGGCTGCCGGGTCAGCGCATGATCGAGCACCTCGCGGACGTGTTTGACGGGGATGATCTCCAGCCCCTGCTTCACGTTGTCGGGGATCTCGGCGAGGTCTTTCTCGTTCTCCTGCGGGATCAGCACGCGGGTGATCCCGCCCCTGAGCGCCGCCAGCAGCTTTTCCTTGAGCCCGCCGATGGGCAGCGCGTTGCCGCGCAACGTCACCTCGCCGGTCATCGCCGTGTCCTTGCGCACCGGGATGCCGGTCAGTACCGACACGATCGAGGTAACCATTGCCAGCCCCGCGCTCGGCCCGTCCTTGGGCGTGGCGCCCTCGGGAACGTGAACGTGGATGTCCCATTTCTGGAACCGGGGCGGCTTGATGCCGATCTCGGGCGCCACCGAGCGTACATAGCTCGACGCCGCGTCGATCGATTCCTTCATCACGTCGCCCAGGGTGCCGGTGGTCTTCATCCGGCCCTTGCCCGGCAGGCGCAGCGCCTCGATGTTCAACAACTCGCCCCCGGCGCTGGTATAGGCCAGCCCGGTGACCACGCCGACCTGGTCTTCTTCCTCGGCCAGCCCGTACTTGAACTTCCGCACACCAAGGAAATCGGCAAGGTTGTCGGGCGTCACCGACACCGTTTCGGCCTGTTTGCGCACGATCTGCGTCACCGCCTTGCGCGCCACCTTGGCGATCTCGCGCTCAAGGTTTCGCACGCCGGCCTCGCGCGTGTAGTGGCGGATGATGTCGGTCAGCGCGTCATCGGTCAGCTCGAACTCGGCCTTTTTCAGGCCGTGGCTCTTGATTTGTTTGGGCAGCAGGTGGCGCCGCGCGATTTCACGCTTTTCGTCCTCGGTGTAGCCCGCCAGCGGGATGACCTCCATCCGGTCCCTGAGCGGATCGGGCATGTTATAGCTGTTGGCCGTGGTCAGGAACATCACGTTGCTGAGGTCGTATTCGACCTCGAGGTAGTGATCAGTGAAGGTGCTGTTCTGTTCGGGGTCGAGAACCTCGAGCATGGCACTGGCCGGATCACCGCGAAAATCCTGACCCATCTTGTCGATTTCATCGAGCAGGATCAGTGGATTGGTCGTCTTGGCCTTTTTCAGCGCCTGGATGATCTTGCCCGGCATCGAGCCGATATAGGTACGCCGGTGGCCGCGGATTTCGGATTCGTCGCGCACGCCGCCCAGGCTGATGCGGATGAACTCGCGCCCGGTGGCACGCGCCACAGACGCGCCCAGAGACGTCTTGCCCACGCCCGGCGGGCCGACGAGGCACATGATCGGGCCTTTCAGCTTCTTGCTGCGCTGCTGCACGGCAAGGTATTCGACGATCCGTTCCTTGACCTTTTTCAGGCCGTAGTGATCCTCGTCGAGGATACGCTCGGCGCGCGACAGATCCTTTTTCACGCGGCTCTTGGTGCCCCATGGAATGGACAGCATCCAGTCGAGGTAGTTGCGCACCACCGTCGCCTCGGCCGACATCGGGCTCATGTTCTTGAGCTTCTTCAGCTCGGCTTCGGCCTTTTCGCGGGCCTCCTTGCTCAGCTTGGTCTCGGCGATCTTCTCTTCCAGCTCGGCCAGTTCGCCTTCGCCGTCCTCGCCATCGCCCAGTTCCTTCTGAATGGCCTTCATCTGCTCATTCAGGTAATATTCGCGCTGGGTGCGCTCCATCTGGGACTTGACCCGGGTCTTGATCTTCTTCTCGACCTGCAGAACGCTCATCTCGCCCTGCATCAGGCCATAGACCTTTTCCAGCCGCTCGCTGACCGAAAGCGTTTCCAGCAATTCCTGCTTCTGCTCCACCTCGACGCCCAGATGCCCGGCGACCAGGTCAGCCAGGCGCGCGGCCTCGTCGGCCTCCGACACGGCGACAACCGCCTCTTCGGGGACGTTCTTGCGCACCTTGGCATAGCGTTCGAACTCGGCCGCGACCGAGCGCAGCAGCGCCTTGACGGCGGCCTCGTCGCCCGGGGTTTCGGTCATGTATTCGGCGCGCGCCTCGAAGAATTCGTCGTTGTCGAGGTAGTCGGTGATGCTCACGCGGGCCACGCCCTCGACCAGCACCTTGACGGTGCCATCGGGCAGTTTCAGCAGCTGCAACACGTTGGCCAGCACTCCGGCACGGTAGATCCCTTCGCTGTCGGGGTCGTCCACGCTGGGGTCGATCTGGCTGGCCAGCAGGATCTGCTTGTCGTCGCCCATCACCTCTTCCAGCGCGCGCACAGACTTGTCGCGCCCCACGAAAAGCGGCACGATCATGTGCGGAAACACCACGATGTCGCGCAGCGGCAATACGGGGTAGGATGCGTTCAACGGCTCTTGCATACTCGGTCCTTGCATTTGGTTGGCAAAACGGATCGGCCCCGCTCATCGGCAGCCATGCCCGTTTCCTGTTGACTTTAATCTGGGGTGATCGGGTCGAGAATTCAAGCGCCTTCGGGGCGCGGCCGCAACCGGCACGACGAACGGCGCGGCGGGGCGCAAGCCCGTGCGCGGAAGATTTCCATCAGCCAAACGTATCAGGCAACCCCTTGTGTAAAAACGATTATCCACAGTCTCGGTTGCGCATCCCACGCCCCCGCGCGGCGCTCGGGTTCACAGCGGATCGATATCGCCCAGCAGGAACTGCGCCGCGAACTCTGCCTGGAACGCCGCGAACCGCCCTTGGGCGATCGCGGCGCGCATTTGGGCCATCAGCTCCTGGAAATAGTGCAGGTTGTGCCATGTCAGCAGCATGCCGCTGATCATCTCGCCCGAGCGGTAGACATGGTGCAGGTAGGCGCGGCTATAGCCCCGGCAGGCCGGGCAGGTGCAGGCGTCGTCCAGCGGGCGCGGGTCGTCGCGGTGGCGGGCGTTCTTGATGTTGACGACGCCGCGGCGCGTCCACGCCTGCCCGGTCCGGCCCGAGCGGGTGGGCAGCACGCAATCCATCATGTCGATGCCGCGCGCCACGGCGCCGACGATGTCGTCGGGCCGGCCCACCCCCATCAGGTAGCGCGGCTTGTCGCGGGGCAGCATTCCGGGGGCGTGATCGAGCACATCGAACATCGCCTTCTGCCCCTCGCCCACGGCAAGCCCGCCCACCGCGTAGCCATCGAAGCCGATCTCGCGAAGCGCATCGGCGCTCTCGGCCCGCAGGTCAAGATCGTCGCCGCCCTGCTGGATGCCGAACAGGGCGTGGCCGGGGCGGTCGCCGAACGCGTCTTTCGAGCGCCGCGCCCAGCGCATGCTCAGCCGCATGCTCTCGGCCAGGCGCTCGGGCGTGGCGGGCAGCGCCGGGCACTCGTCGAAACACATCACTATGTCGCTGCCCAGTTGCGCCTGGATTTCCATGCTGCTCTCGGGGGAGAGCGTGTGCACCGCCCCGTCGATATGCGACTTGAAGCGCACACCCACTTCCGAAAGTTTGCGCAGCCCCGCCAGGCTCATCACCTGGAAGCCGCCCGAATCCGTCAGGATCGGGCCGGACCAGTTCATGAAGCGGTGCAAGCCCCCCAGCCGCGCCACCCGCTCGGCCCCGGGGCGCAGCATCAGGTGATAGGTGTTGCCAAGGACGATGTCGGCCCCGGTCGCGGCGACGTTCTCGGGCAGCATCCCCTTGACCGACCCGGCGGTGCCCACGGGCATGAAGGCCGGCGTGCGGATCGGCCCGCGCGGGGTGTCGATCACCCCCGTGCGCGCCGCGCCATCGGTCGCCTTGAGGTGAAAGTCGAAACGCGCAGGCATGGGCCGTCCTTTCAAACTGCGCCCCCTATCCGACAGTTTCGCCGTCTTGCCAAGGGGCGGCAGCCGCGATTTGGCCACCCATTGCACTGGCGCCACTGGACGCGGCGCGGCGTAATCCTTATATCCTTGCTCAGGTAATATGACGGATGGAGGGCCGAGCCGAAATGAACCAGAATGCAGAGCCCCTGGAAGGTGCGCCGCTGATCAAGCCATCGAGCACCGGTCATCCGTTGCATGAGAAGATCGTCGATGCCTGCCGCAGCGTCTACGACCCGGAAATCCCGGTGAACATCTTTGACCTTGGTCTGATCTACACCATCGAGATCAACGACGAGAACGAGGTTCACATCATCATGACGCTGACCGCGCCGGGGTGTCCCGTGGCCGGTGAAATGCCCGGCTGGGTCGCCGACGCGATTGAGCCGCTGGAAGGGGTCAAGCAGGTTGACGTGGAACTGACATGGGAGCCCCCCTGGGGCATGGACATGATGAGCGACGAGGCGCGGCTGGAGCTGGGCTTCATGTGACGGGGCATGCGCGGGTCCGGCCCGCGCGCTTTGACCCGCCCTGCCCCCTGTCGCTATCATGTGCGCGACGCGACACCACGCGCGGCACCGAAAACCCGGGCAACGCCGCGCCGGAACACAACAGACAGGATCGACAGCGATGTTCGGACTACCCGGAAAACAGGCCGTCACCATGACGCCCGCCGCCGCCCGCCAGATTTCCAGGCTGATGGAAAGAGACGGCCACAAGGGCCTGCGCATCGGCGTCAAGAAAGGCGGGTGCGCGGGCATGGAATACACCATGGACTATGCCTCGGACGTCGACCCCCACGACGAGGTCGTCGAACAGGACGGCGCGCGGGTGATGATCGCGCCGATGGCGCAAATGTTCCTGTTCGGCACCCAGATTGACTACGAGGTGTCGTTGCTGGAATCGGGGTTCAAGTTCAACAACCCCAACGTGGCCGATGCCTGCGGTTGCGGTGAATCAATCAAGTTCAAGGATATCGACGACCTTGCCGCCGAACAGCACGGCGAGTAATCCCGCTCGCCGCGCGACGGTCGGCCCTGCCCCAGTGGCACAAATCGCTTGGGCCGTGGCCGGTTGTATGGCATGAGCCGGGGTTGACCGAGCCGGGCCAAAGAGGGGGATATCGCGCATGCCAGCCAGGATCGCCGCCGGAAACTGGAAGATGAACGGCACCCGCGCCGATCTTGACCAGATCGACGCGCTGACAGCCGCCCATCCCGCGCCCGCCGTTGAAATCATGCTGTGCCTGCCCGCAACGCTGATCGCCGAGGCCACGGCGCGCGCCGCGGGCCAGGCGCTGCGCATCGGTGCGCAGGACTGCCACGCACAGCCGGCGGGCGCCCATACCGGCGACATCGCCGCGGCGCAACTGGCCGATGCCGGGGCACAGGTGGTCATCCTGGGCCATTCCGAACGGCGCACCGATCACGGCGAAGACGACGCGCTGGTCGGCGCCAAGCTGCGGGCGGCCTGCGACGCGGGGCTGCGACCGATCCTGTGCGTGGGCGAGTCGCTGGCCGAACGCGATGCGGGCAAGACGCTGGAACGCATCGGCACGCAGCTTGACGGCGCGCTTGCCGACTTCGATACGATGCCGGCGGGGCTGGTGGTGGCCTACGAACCCGTCTGGGCCATCGGCACCGGACGCACCCCGTCGCTCGACCAGATCGGCGAGGTCCACGACTTCCTGCGCAAGCAGATCAAGGCCCGATATGGCGGCGCGACTGCCGCGGACGTGCCGCTGCTCTATGGCGGGTCGGTCAAGCCCGCCAACGCCGCCGAAATTTTCGGAGTGCCGAATGTGGACGGCGCCCTGGTCGGCGGCGCAAGCCTGAAGGAAAGCGATTTCTCGCCCATCATCGCGGCGTTGACGTCATCCTGAACGGCACCGTCCAAGGTGCGCCGCAGGCCGGCGCAGCACCCGGTCGGCCCGCCCACGACATCAGTTGGTCACGATCTCCGGCCCCATGAATGTGGTCGGCAACCAGATCGAGATCGCAGGGATATACGTCACCAGGATCAGGAACACGAACAGCACCGCCAGGAACGGCAGCGCCGCGCGCACCACGCGCATCATCGGCATCCCCGCCACGCCCGAGGTCACGAACAGGTTGAGCCCCACCGGCGGCGTGATCATGCCGATTTCCATGTTCACGACCATGATGATGCCAAGGTGAATCGGGTCGATGCCCAGTTCCATCGCGATCGGAAAGACCAGCGGCGCGACGATGACGATCAGGCCCGAGGGCTCCATGAACTGCCCGCCGATCAGCAGGATGACGTTGACGATCACCAGAAACATCACCGCGCCGAAACCCGCTGCCAGCATCGCGCTGGCGATCTGTTGCGGGATCTGCTCGTCGGTCAGGACGTGCTTGAGGATGAGTGCATTGGCGATGATGAACATCAGCGTGATGGTCAGCTTGCCCGCCTCGTAAAGCGTGTCGCGCGTGTCGCGGTGGAAGAACGCCGTGATCAGCGCCAGCGGCTTGTCGATCAGGGTCAGGTTGCGCCCCTCTTCGCCCCCGTAGAGCGGCCCCATGTCGCGGTAGACGAAGCAGGCGATGAAAAAGGCGTAGACCGCCGCGACCGCCGCCGCCTCGGTGGGGGTAAAGATGCCGCCATAGATGCCGCCGAGGATGATCACGATCAGGAACAGTCCCCAGGCGGCATCGCGGGCGCTGGCGAACACCTCGCCCCAGCCCAACCAGTCGCCCTTGGGCAGGTCGCGCACCCGCGCGATGATGTAGATCGCGCTCATCAGCATGGTGCCCGCCAGCAGCCCGGGAATGACCCCGGCCAGGAACATGCGCCCCACCGACACGTCGGTGGCCGCCGCATAGACGACCATCACGATGGACGGCGGGATGAGAATACCCAGCGTGCCGGCGTTGGCGATCACCCCGGCGGCGAAGTCGCGGCTGTAGCCGACCTGCCGCATGCCGGCGATGACGATCGAGCCGATGGCGACCACGGTCGCCGGGCTCGATCCCGACAGCGCGGCGAACATCATGCAGGCAAACACCCCCGCGATCGCCAGCCCGCCGTGGAAATGCCCCACCACCGCGATGGAAAAGCGGATGATCCGCCGCGCCACCCCGCCGGTGGACATGAAGCTTGACGCCAGGATGAAAAACGGGATCGCCAGCAGCGTGTAATGCCCTGCCATCGCCTGGAAAAAGGCCTGCGCGATAGAGGCCAGCGAGGTATCGCCAAGCACCAGCAGGAAGACGATGGATGACAGCCCGAGGCTGACCGCGATCGGCACCCCGATCAGCATCATCCCCACCACCATCGCGAAAAGCGCGGCGACATCCATGGCTCAGTCCTTTTCGTTCAGGTGGCCGGAGTCCGCGACCGCATCCTCGGCCTCGTGGCTGACGATCAGCTCGCTGGCTTGCCCGCGCCAGATCCGCAGCGCGGCCTGCACGAAGCGAAACAGCAGCAGCGCGACGCCCACCGGAAGGATGGCATAGGGGATGAAGCGCGGCATTTTCTCATAACGCTCGCCCTCATTCATCAACGGCTCGATCCAGCGCAGCCATTCGGGGAAGGGGATGTCGATCACCTCGTACCACGCGCGGTAAGAGGTGCGCCCCATGTCCTCGAACCCGGTGGGAAACCAGCGCCCGGTGGTCTGCGGCAGGTTGGCGAAATTGGCCCAGTAATCCCACGCGCCCTTGAGCAGAAAGGCCGCGTAGAACAGGCACAAGGCCACCGCCAGCAGCCCGATCAAACGGCGCAACTGCGGCGAGAAATAGCTGATCAGCGCATCCACGCCAAGGTTGGCGGTGATCTTGACGGCGTGGCTGGCGCCGAACAGCACCAGCCAGGCAAAAAGGAACGAGGTCGCCTCCAGCCCCCAGATCAGGCCGGTGTTGAAGCCATAGCGCAGCACCACGTTGGTGAAGGTGATCAGCGTCATCGCGCCCAGGATCACCGCTATGGCGCTGCGTTCGAATTCATCGACGGCGCGCCCCAGGGCCGTGCCGCGGTAATCGTTCGATGCAGACATGCGCGCCTCCCGGCCGGGGGTGGGTCGAAAACCGCCCGGCCCGATGTCAGGTGCGCATCGGGCCGGGCAACCGAGCTGTCAGACGATCAGTGCTTGGCGTTGATCGCCTGGGCCTCAGCGATGTTTTCCTCGCCGACATCGTCCTTGAACTGCTCCCAGACGGGTTTCATCACCTTGACCCAGCTGGCGCGTTGTTCGGGCGTCAGGCTGCGCACGGTGCCGCCGGCGTCGATGATCGCCTGCTTGGCCTCCTGGTTCACCTCGTAGGCCTCGGTGTTGCGGGTCTCGGTCACCTCGTCGATGATGGTGGCCAGTTGCGTGCGCACGTCGTCGGGCAGGCTGTCCCACCACTCCGTCGAGGTCACCAGCAGATAGTCGATGATACCGTGGTTGGTTTCGGTCACACCGTCCTGCACCTCGAAGAACTTCTTGCCGTAGATGTTGGACCAGGTGTTTTCCTGCCCGTCCACGACGCCGGTCTGCAACGCGCCGTAGACCTCGGAAAAGGCCATCGGCTGCGGGCTGCCGCCCAGCGCCGCCATCTGCGCCTTGAGCACCTCGGAGTTCTGCACGCGGAACTTCAGCCCCTCGGCATCCGACGGCTCGACCAGCGGCACATTGGCCGACATCTGCTTCATCCCGTTGTGCCAGAAGGCCAGCCCCAGCAGCCCGCGGCGGGTCATCGATTCCTTCATCGCCTGCCCGGTTTCCGAGTTCTGGAATTCGTCCACCGCGTTGATGTTCTTGAACATGAACGGCAGATCGAAAAGGCGGAACTTCTTGGTGAACTGCTCGAATTTCGACAGCGACGGCGCGGCCATCTGCACGTCGCCCTGCAGCATCGCCTCAAGCACCTGGTTGTCGTTGTAGAGCGTCGAGTTGGGGTACACTTCCATGCACGCCTTGCCGTCCATCTCTTCGTTGACGCGCTTTTCCAGAAGCGTCGCGGCGATGCCCTTGGGGTGCTTGTCGGTGTTGGTGACGTGGCTGAACTTGATGACGATTTCGCCGTCGTCGCAGGCCGCCGTCGCGGCCTGTGCGGTTACGGTCAGCGCCAGTGCGGTAGCGGCTGTTGCAAGATATTTCATCGGTGTCTCCTCCCATGGTTCGAGACGGTTGAGTGTGCCCCTCCCAGGACACGGCGAAGCAATGATTCCGCATGGCGCGCGTTTGCTCAAGAAAAAGTGAATCGCACTGGCCGGAACGGAAGAATTTGATGGAATTTCAGCGCCCTAAACGACGTCTCCCCAGCATCATGGTCGTGTTGCGGCGCAGCATTGTGCGAAATTTCACACAAACGAATCGCATCTCGTGCGGATTTTCGCACAATATCGCCAAGATCCGCCCTCAGCGGAAGTCCTCGGCGCGCAGGCCGTAGCGCGCCAGCTTGTCGTAAAAGGTCTTGCGCGGCAGCCTCAGCGCCTGCGCCGCGCGCCCGGCGCGCCCTTTTTCGCGTTGCAGCGCCGCGACCAGTAGCGAGCGTTCCACGCGCGCCATCTGCTCGGCCAGACCCGGCTGGTCGCCCTCGACCAGGCCCGGGGCCATCGTGCCCCCCAGCCCCAGCGCAAAGCGCATCGCGGCGCTCATCAGGGCGCGCGCGTTGCCGGGCCAGTCGCGCGCCATCAGCTCGGCGATCACCTCGGCGGTGATTTCGGGCGGGGTCAGCCCGGCCTGTTCGCTGGCCTGGGCCACGTAATGACGGAACAGAACGGGGATATCCTCGGGGCGGTCGTGCAGGGCGGGAATGCGCACCTGCATCACTTCGAGCCGGTAATGCAAATCGGGGTTCAGTCCCTCAGGCGGCGGCGCCGGGCGCAGCCGCGCGGTGCTGCCGGCCAGCAGCCGCGCCGGCGCCCCGTTCTCCAGCCCGTCGAGCAGGGCAAGCTGCGCATCGGCGCCAAGCTGAACGACTTCGTCCAGGAACAGGCTGCCGCCGCCCGCCTCGTCAAGCGCCGTCGCAACGGCGCCGGCGCTCAAACCTGCGGCGGCACGCTTGACGAACGGGCCCTTGGCCTGCGGCGAAAGCAGGTGCACCACCTCGGCCACCTTCGAGATGCCGGTGCCCGGCTCGCCGGTGACCAGCACGTCGGTGCCCGCCTGCGCCGCCAGCCGCGCCCGGTCGCGCAGCGTCTCGGCCTGCGCCGAATGCCCGAAGATCAGCCGTGCCGCCGCATCGCCGGCGTGCAATTGCGCCTTGAGACGGCGGTTTTCCAGCACCAGGCGGCGGGTGTTGAGGGCGCGCTCGACCTCGGCGATCAGCGTTGCCGGCGCGCAGGGCTTTTCCAGGAACCCGAAGGCGCCCTTGCTCATGGCGCTGACGGCCATCGGGATGTCGCCCTCGCCGGTCAGCAGGATCACCGGCAGATCCGGATCGACGCCGGTTGCATGGTCGAGCAGGTGAAACCCGTCGCGCCCCGGCATGCGGATATCCGACAGGATCACACCGGGAAAATCGGCGGCAATATGGTCGCGCGCGACAACGAACGACCCCGCCTCGACCGGTGACAGATCGGCCAGTTCCAGCGTTTGCGCCAGCGCCTCGCGCACCGCGGCATCGTCGTCGACGACCAGCACCTTGCGGATCATCACGCTGCCTCCCCGCCCGTGCGGAGGCCGTCGTCGTCTGCGGCGACGAGTTCGACCACCATCACCGCGCCGCCATCCGCGTGGTTGCGGCCGCGGATCACGCCACCGAAGCTTTGCACCAGCCCGTAGGAGATCGACAGCCCCAGGCCCATCCCTTCGGAATCGCCCACCACCTTGGTTGTGTAGAACGGATCGAACATCTTTTCGGGCGCCTCGATACCGGGACCGGTGTCGCGCACCTCCAGCTCGACCGTGTCACCGGCGCGGCGGATGGCGATGTCGAGGCGCCGCACCGCCTGCCCTTCCATCGCGTCGGTGGCGTTGCCGACCAGGTTGACCACCACCTGGGCGAGGCGCACCTCGCCGCCCAGCACCGGGACGGGTGTCTCGGGGCGGTGCCAGTCCACCTGCACCTCGCCGGCGCCGATCCGCGCCGCGCTCAGCTCCAGCGCGCTATCGACGATCCGGCCCAGATCGACGCGGGCGACCGGTTCGCTTTCCTGCCGGGCGAAGGCGCGAAGGTTGCGGATGATACGCGCCATCCGCGCGGCCATCGACCCGATGCGCGAAAGGTTCTGCGCCGCCGGGGCGGTCTTGCCCCGCTCCAGCAGCAACGCGCCGTTCTCGGCATATTGCTGGATCGCCATCAGCGGCTGGTTCAACTCGTGGCTGATGCCGGCGCTCATCTGTCCCAGTGCCGACAGCTTGCCGGCCTGCACCAGGTCGTCCTGCGCCTTCTTCAGGGCGGCCTCGGCGGCGCTGCGCTCGGCCACCTCGCGGCGCAGGGCGCTGTTGGCCGCCGACAGCTCGGCGGTGCGTTCGCTCACGCGCCCTTCGAGCCGGGTGTTGGCCAGTGTCAGGGTGCGCCGCCGTTCCGCCACCATGAACAGGATCGCCCCGAACACAAGGCACGCGGCAGCCACCGCGGCAGCCTGCAAGAGCGCCAGTTGGCGCGCCGGGCCGACGTCGATGAGCGCCTCGGCGCGCAGGCCCAGGCGGGGCAGATCCTGCGCCAGGTGCAGGGCACGGGCGGGCACGTAGGGGCTCCAGTCTTCCCACCAGATCTCGTGCCCGGCCACCCGGTGCGTCGAGAACGCAGGCACCGGGCCGTTGCGTGGCTCCAGCCCGACCTGCCCGGGCGCGCGGCGCCAATCCAGCAGTTCCGAGCGGTTGGTGATGAACACCTCGCCGCTCTCGTCGGTGAAGAAAACAGCCGGGCTGGCACCGCGCCACTGCGATTCGACAGCTTCGATATCGGCCACGACGACCAGCGCCCCGTCCACGCGCCCACGCGCATCGAAGCGCGGCGCGGCATAATAGTAGGCGCGCGGCCCGGTGGCGCCAGGGCTGCCGTGCGACTGGCCCAGCGCCCCCTGCATGGCGCGGCGAAAATGCGCAGTACCCGCAATGCTGGCCGGCGCCGCGCCGCGTGCCGACTGCGTCACCCGCCCCCTTGCATCGGCCAGCATCAGGTCGCGCGCGCCGGTCTTGTCGGCCGCTTCCAGAAGCAGCGCGCGGCGCGCCTCCGCGCCACCATCGGTCAACATCGGATGATCGGCCAGCACCACCGCCAACTGCTGATAAAGCTGCAACTGCCCGGTCAGCCGGTCGGCCGCCAGCATCAAATCGGCACGACCTCGCTGCGCCAACTGGTCCAGGGCCTGGCCGTAGCCGACGCGCCACACGACCCCCGCGACGGCAGTGACCGCCACAAGAAAAAGGCCAAGGATCGCGGCGCGGCGTGTTTCGGGGCGTTTCATGGGCGCATATTAGGCGGCAAGGGGGCGTCTGGCCATAGCCGCACCACCCTCTATAGCGGCAGCGCCGTGGTCGACTTGATCTCTTCCATCGACAGCAACGCGGTGACGTTGTGCACCTTCACCTCGCCGATCAGCGCCTGGTAGAATGCGTCGTAGGCACGCGCGTTGGCGACCCTGACCTTCAGGATGTAGTCGATCTCGCCGGCCAGGCGGTGCGCCTCCTGCACCTCGGGGCGGTTGTGCAGCGCCTCCAGAAACCGTGCCTGCCAGTCGGCATCGTGCTCGGAGGTCCGGATCAGCACGAAAAAGCAAGCCTCGAAACCCAGCTTTCCGGCATCCAGAACCACCGTCTGCGGCCCGACGATGCCGGCCTCGCGCATCTTGCGAATCCGGTTCCAGACCGGCGTTTTCGACGACCCTACCTTGCGGGCGATTTCATCAAGCGATTGCCCCGCGTCGCGTTGCAGTTCCGCCAGTATCTTCCTGTCGGTGGCATCGAGTCGAACCGTCATACTGCCCTCATCTTGACGAACGGGAAACTGTATCCCGATAGGCCGCATTATCGAAAAATACTTCTTTCAGTTGAACGCGTCTCGCATCTATGAGAAACAATTTCCCAAATTACCTGGCGCGTCAAGATCACTTCTACCCGACGCCACAGCACCCAGTCGCCGGGGCCGGGCCATGACGATCCGTCGCGCAACCGCACGGCGCATCGGCCTTTCCATGCCCCGGCAAAGCCCTTATGGTCCGGCGCGACCGCGCGCGCCCCACAAATGCGAGAGAGCAAACCTTGACCGAACAATCCGTACCCAAGGCCCCCACCCTTCCGGATGCGCAGACCGTCACCCATGTCAAGCACTGGACGGATCGGCTGTTCTCGTTCCGCGTGACGCGGCCCCGATCGCTGCGTTTCCGGTCGGGCGAATTCGTGATGATCGGTCTGATGGGCGACAACGGCAAGCCCTTGCTGCGGGCCTACTCGATCGCCTCGCCAAGCTGGGCTGACGAGCTTGAATTCTACTCGATCAAGGTAGCCGACGGCCCGCTGACCTCGCGGCTGCAACACATCCAGGAAGGCGACCAGATCATTTTGCGCCCCAAGCCGGTGGGCACGCTGGTGCTGGACGCGCTGTTGCCGGGCAAGCGGCTGTGGATGCTGGCCACCGGCACCGGGATCGCGCCCTTCGCCTCGCTGATGCGCGACCCCGAGACCTACGAGCACTACGACGAGGTCATCATGATGCACACCTGCCGCGAGGTGGCGGAACTGGAATACGGGCGGCAATTGATCGAAAGCCTGCCCGCCGACCCGCTGATCGGCGAATTCGTGGGCGACAAGCTGCGCTATTACCCGACCACCACGCGCGAGGAAAGCGCAAGCATGGGGCGCATCACCGACAACCTCAGTTCCGGCAAGGCGTTCGACGATCTTGGGCTGGCGCGCGGGATGTCGCCGGAAACCGACCGCGCCATGGTCTGCGGCAGCCTCGACTTCAACATGGACGTCAAGGCCATTCTCGAAGGCTACGGCCTGCGCGAGGGCGCGAATTCGGAGCCGGCCGAATATGTTGTCGAAAAGGCGTTTGTCGGCTGACGCCCCGACCACGCAGACGCCCGCGCACCCCGGCCCCGCCCCGACAGCCCGCACCGCACAATTGCGCCTTGAAGTGCGTGCCGGGCGGCGGTAGTTTGCCGTTCTGAAATTTGTCAGCAACCGAAGGAAGAAAGCCATAGCCCGCAGACCTCATAACGCGCCGCCCACGCGCGACACCGGCCCCCGCGTCAACGACCGCATCCGCGCACCCGAAATCCGCCTGATCGGCGCCGATGGCGAGAATGCAGGGGTCGTGACCCCCGCCGAAGCCATGCAAATGGCCGAAGAGGCCGGGCTCGACCTGGTCGAGATCTCCCCGAATGCCAATCCGCCCGTGTGCAAGATCATGGATTTCGGCAAGTTCAAGTACGAACAGCAAAAGCGCGAATCCGAGGCCCGCAAGAAGCAGAAAGTCATCGAGGTCAAGGAGGTCAAGTTCCGGCCCAACACGGACACGCACGACTACGAGGTCAAGATGCGCAACGTGTTCAAGTTCCTTGAGGCGGGCGACAAGGTCAAGATCACGCTGCGTTTCCGCGGTCGCGAGATGGCGCACCAGAACCTTGGCCGTGAACTGCTGGAACGTGTTGCCGAAGACACCAAAGAGGTCGGCAAGGTCGAGAACTTCCCGAAGATGGAAGGCCGGCAGATGATCATGGTGATCGGCCCGGCCACTCGCTGACCGGGGCCGCCCCCGACACGGGGCCGCACGGGCATGGTGGCCCGCGTCCCCACCACCCGAGAGGGCCCCAGGATGTGGGAAGCGCGCTTCAACACCCCCGACTACGTGTTCGGCAAGGCGCCGGCGGCGTTCCTGCCCGCGCACGATCACCTGCTGAAGGCGGGTGACACGGCGCTGTGTGTGGCCGATGGCGAGGGGCGCAACTCGGTCTACCTCGCCACGCGCGGGCTGCGTGTGACGGCGCTGGAATACGCGCCTTCGGCGATCGCCAAGGCGCGTGCGCTGGCCCGCGAGGCGGGCGTCGATGTCGATTTCCGCGAGGTCGACGTGCTGGCCCATGACTGGGCCGGGGAATATGACGCGGTGCTCGGCATCTTCATTCAGTTCGTCGGCCCCGATGCACGCGGCGCGCTGCTCGAAGGCATGAAGCGCAGCACCCGGCCCGGCGGCCTGCTGCTGCTGCACGGCTACACGCCTGAACAGATCGCCCACGGCACCGGCGGCCCGCCGCATGCCGAGAACATGTACACGACCGATCAACTGGCCCGCGACTTCGCCGGCTGGGAGATCGTGGAAAACCGCGCCTACGAACGCGAGATCGAGGAAGGGCGCGGCCATTCCGGCCGTTCCGCCCTGATCGACTTCGTCGCGCGCAAGCCGGGCTGACGGATCAGGGCCCGCCCGCGGCCAGATGCGCGTCGCGTGATGGCGCACCAGCCCCTTGCGTTCTTCATCGCTGAAATGAAGGTCTAGGAAGCCTTGGCCATGGTTTCTGCACGGATGGCTTGGCACATCCGACGTGGTGGATTTTCCCGCGCCATGCGTGAATGCCACCCCGAAAATCGCATCAAACCAATAGGTTGGCGCGCGGTCTTGCAGTGGATCGGCCAATTCGTCCCAAATCTGACACAGCCGACAGAGCCCCGCCGGCGCGTGTACGCGTCAGAGCAGGCGCGCGGACACCGCGTGCACCAGCCGTGCGGCGGTCTCGAAGAACGGTCCGCGCGCCCATGTCAGCCACTCGCGGTGGTCATCGACCGGCGCCACCGGCAAGCCGGCCTCGTCGTCCTCCAGCAGCGCCCGCGCCACCGCATCGCCGAACAGCGTGCCCGGTCCGATGCCGCGCCCCGAATAGCCGAACACGGCATAGCCGCCCGGCCCCATGCGCATGATCCGTGGCAGGTGGTCACCGGTCATGGCGATGCGGCCCGCCCAGAAATGCTCGAACGGCTGGTCCGCCAGCTCGGGAAAGCGCCGCGCAAAGGCCCGCCGTGCCCAGGACCGATGCAGCCCCAACGCATCGGGCAGCCCCATCGCTCCAAAGATCAGTCGCCCCGCCGCATCCTTGCGAAAGGCGCTCATCACCTTGCCGGTATCCCAGCACCCCTCGCCCCCCGGCAGCAGGCGCGCCGCCTGGTTGTGCCCCAGCGGCGCGGTGGCCAACTGAAAGAAATGCACCGGCGTCAGCGACGGCAGGCGCGCCCCGGCGCAGGGCTGGTGATAAGCGTTGGTCGCCATCAGCAGGCGTGGCGCCCGAACCGCGCCGGCGTCGGTTTCGACCCGCCACCCGGTGCCCTCGGGGCGCAGGCCGGTGACGCGGCTGCGCTCGAACACCCGCGCCCCCCCCGACTGCGCGGCGCGGGCCAGCCCCTTGGCATAGGCCAGCGGCTGGATGGTGCCGGCGCGCGCGTCGTGCAGGGCGCCGTGAATGCCCGCCACGCCGCTGTAATCGCACGCCTCGCGCCCGTCCATAAGGCGCACCGGCGCATCACGCGCGACCTGCTGGCGGTGGCGTTCGCGCAGATCCTCGAACCCGGCGGCCGAATGCGCACAGTGCAGCGTGCCGCCGCGCGCCGGCTCGCAGGCGATGCCGTGCGCCGCGATCCGGTCGAACACCATGTCGGGGGCGCCCGCCAGCGCGCTGTTGAGCCGTGCACCCGCCGCTTCGCCCAGCGTCTCGCAGACCGCATCGGGCGGCAGCCACAGCCCCGCGTTGACCAGCCCGACATTGCGCCCCGACCCGCCGTGGCCCACGGTTTCGGCCTCGATCACAACCACGCGCGCGCCCGCCTCAGCCGCCGTCAGCGCCGCCGAGCAGCCGGTGAACCCGGCCCCCACGACCACCAGGTCGGCGGTGCTCTCACCGCTCAGTACCGGCGCTTCGACCGCCTCGGCGCAGGTCGTCTGCCACAGGTTGCGTTCGCTCATTCCCGCTCCTCCTGCGCCGGTTAGACAGGATCAGAAGAACGCCTGCAAGCCCGTCTGCGCCCGGCCCAGGATCAGCGCGTGCACGTCGTGCGTACCCTCGTAGGTGTTGACCGTTTCCAGGTTCACCAGGTGGCGGATCACCTGGTATTCAAGGCTGATGCCGTTGCCGCCATGCATGTCGCGCGCCATCCGCGCAACATCCAGCGCCTTGCCGCAATTGTTGCGCTTGACGAGGCTGATCATCTCGGGCGCGGCATTGGCTGCGTCCATCAGCCGGCCCACGCGCAGGCTGGCGTGAAGGCCCAGCGCGATCTCGGTCTGCATGTCGGCCAGCTTTTTCTGAAAAAGCTGCGTCTGCGCCAGCGGGCGCTTGAACTGGTGGCGGTCCAGCCCGTATTGCCGCGCCGCGTGCCAGCAGAATTCGGCGGCGCCCATGGCGCCCCAGCTGATACCGTAGCGGGCGCGGTTGAGACAGCCGAACGGCCCCTTGAGCCCCTCGACATGGGGCAGAAGTGCGCCCTCGCCCACTTCGACCCCGTCCATGACTATCTCGCCGGTGATCGAGGCACGCAGGCTCATCTTACCCTCGATCTTGGGCGCGCTCAGCCCCTTCATGCCCTTTTCCAGGACGAAACCGCGGATCTTGCCGCCGTGGGCCTCGGATTTCGCCCACACGACGAAGACATCCGCCAGCGGGCTGTTCGATATCCACGTCTTGGACCCGGTCAGCCGGTACCCGTCGTCGGTTTTCTCGGCGCGCGTCTTCATGCCCGCGGGGTCCGACCCGGCATCGGGTTCGGTCAGGCCGAAGCAGCCGATCAGCTCGCCCGCGCACAGCCCTGGCAGGTACTTGCGACGCTGTTCTTCCGAGCCGTAGGCGTAGATCGGATAAATCACCAGGCTGGATTGCACGGACATCATCGAGCGATAACCGGAATCGACCCGCTCGACCTCGCGCGCGACCAGCCCGTAGGCCACGTAACCGGCGCCCAGGCCGCCATATTCCTCGGGCGTGGTGACGCCCAGAAGCCCCATCTCGCCCATCTCGCGGAAAATCTCTGGGTCGGTCTGTTCCTCGGCGAAGGCCTGCGTGACACGCGGTTGCAGCTTGCCTTGGGCGTAAGCGTGCGCGCTGTCGCGGATCATGCGCTCGTCCTCGGCCAGTTGGTCATCCAGCCGCAGCGGATCGGCCCAGTCGAAGCGCCCCAGGTCGGGGGCATCCTTGGTGCGCAGGGTCGGCTTGGCGTCGGTCAGTGTATCGGTCATCGGTGCCCTCTTTCGTGTTGCGTCGATTGCATGAGTTTCCTGCGAAATCCCTTGCAGCATAAAAGCAAATATGCAGGGAATGAAACGAGAGTTCCGCATGAATGCATGAGTTTTTCGCATAAATGATCGCACCGCGCCGCTTCCTGCCCTCCATCGCCTCGCTACGCGCGCTCGAAGCGCTCGACAGGCTGGAAAGCGCCACCGCCGTCGCCGAGGAACTGAACCTGACCCAAAGCGCGGTCAGCCGGCAATTGCAGGCGCTGGAGGCACAGCTCGGCGCGACGCTGATCACCCGCGACAAGCGGCGCATGGCGCTGACCCCGGCGGCGGTAAGCTATGCCGCCGAGGTGCGCGCGGCCCTGCAGCAGATCGCGCAAGCGGCGCTGCGGCTGCAGGTCATGCCCGAGGGCGGCACCGTGAACCTGGCCATACTGCCCACCTTCGGGATGCGCTGGCTGGTGCCGCGGCTGGCCGATTTTGCCCGCCTGCACCCGGATATCACGATCAACATGTCGACCCGTCTGGAAAGGTTAAACTTCGGATCGGAACCATTTGATGCCGCAATATGTTTTGGCCATGGAGAATGGCCGGGAACAGACCGGATGCGGCTGCGACGCGAAAGCGTCGTTGCGGTCTGCGCGCCGGCGCTGCTGGACGGGGTGGCGCTGCACGCGCCGGGCGATGTCCGCAAGCTGCCGCTGCTGCATATCGAGACACGCCCCGATGCATGGCCCGAATGGCTGGCCGCGCACGGGGTGGACTCCGGGGCGCTGGCCGGCACGCTGTTCGACCAGTTTTCGACCATCACGCAAGCCGCGCTGCATGGGCTGGGCGCGGCGCTGCTGCCCGACTACCTGGCCGAGCAGGACCTCGCCACCGGGCGCTTGGTGCCGGTCTGGGGCGACGCGGTCGAGATGCAGGGCGCCTACTACCTTGTCTGGCCCCGCAGCCGCACGCACGCGCCGGCACTACAACGCTTCCGTGACTGGCTCGCAACCCAGGCGGAAGACGAGGATCCGCTTCCGCGATAACGCCCGTCTCTTTTCATTTTCGCATGTCCAGCGGCCGGATACCCCAAAATACCGCGCCAACTTGTCTTTTTCCGATGTCGATCCCGTTCAGCCTGTGGGCAATACGACGGTGAAGACGCTGCCCTCTCCGGGCGCGCTGTCGATCAGCAACCGGCCGCGGTGGCGGTTGACGATATGCTTGACGATCGCAAGGCCCAGCCCGGTGCCGCCCATCTCGCGCGAGCGGTGGCTGTCGACGCGGTAGAACCGCTCGGTCAGGCGCGGAATGTGCAGCGGGTCGATCCCCGGTCCGGTATCGCGTATGCTCAGGCGCACCGCCTCGGCGCGCAGCGCCGGGTCCTGTGCCGGGCCGGTGATCGCCACGGTCACGGTGCCGCCCTTGCCACCATACTTTATGGCGTTCTCGACCAGGTTGGTGACGACCTGGCTCAACTGGTCGGCCTCGGCGGGCACCGTGACCGGCTGCGCGGGCATCTCGTAGACCAAGCTCACCCCCAAGTCCTCGGCCAATTGCGTCAGGGTGCGCGCGGCGCCCTGCGCAAGCTCGACCAGGTTCAGCCGCCGGGCCGGGCGCATGCGTTCCTCGGCCTCGACCTGGCTGAGCGACAGCAGATCGCGTACCAGCCGGTTCATGCGGCCGGCCTCCTTCTCCATGATACCGAGGAACCGCTCGCGCGCGGCGGCATCCTCGCGCGCCGGGCCGCGCAGGGTTTCGATGAACCCCAGCAGCGCGGTGAGCGGGGTGCGCAACTCGTGGCTGACATTGGCGACGAAATCGCGCCGCATCTGGCCCACCTGCTCGACCTGGGTAACATCCTCGAAACAGGCCAGAACGCCGCGCCCCTCGTGAAGTTCGACAAAGCCGCAGGACACCGCATAGGTTACGTCCTGCTCGCCGTCATTGGTCAGGTAACGGGCGCGGCGCGGCGCGCGATCCGCACGGCAGCCATCCACCGCGTGCAGCACCGTGGGCTGACGTACCACCGTGGTCAGCAGCCGGCCCTCGGGGACGCGGGCGAACAGCCGCGTTGCCGCCTCGTTTGCCGCCAGGATTCGGTCGTCATTGCCGATGAACAGTGCCGGCATCGGCAGCGCCGCCATCAGACCTTTCAACCCGCCATCCATCGCGTGCGCCGCCTTTCCGCCGCGCTCACGCGGCCTGCGCCGCCGCGACGGCCTCGGTGAACACGGCGCGCAGCGCATCGATGTCCTCAAGCCCCACGGAGACGCGGAAGAACCCCTCGGACATGCCCAGTGCCGCACGCGCCGCCGGGTCCATGGCGCGGTGCGAGGAACTGGCCGGGTGCGACAGCGTGGTGCCCACGTCGCCCAGCGTCGGCGCAAAGGCCAGCCCCTGCGCCGCGCGGGTAAAGGCATTGGCCGCGGCGCGCCCACCCGCCAGTTCGAAACTGACCATGTTGCACCCCTGATCGCCCAACAGCGCGCGGGCGCGGGCGGCATCGGGGTGATCCTCGCGCATCGGGTAGAGCACCCGCGCCACACCCGGCAGCGTGGCCAGGTGATCGGCCAGCGCGGCGGCGCTTTGCTGCGCACGCTCGAACCGCAGATCGAAGGTCGCCAGACCCCGCTCGGCCAGCCAGCAATCGAACGGGCTGGGCGTCAGCCCGGTGGTCACCGCGAAATCGTAAATCGCCTTTTGCAGGTCCGCATCGCGGGCCACGGCGTAGCCCAGCGTCACGTCGGAATGCCCCGCCAGCAGCTTGGTGACCGAATGGATGACGATGTCGGCGCCGGCTTCGAACGGGCGATAGGCGCGCGGCGTGGTAAAGGTGTTATCGACCACCAGCAGCACGCCACGCTCGCGCGCCAGCCGCGCCAGCCCATCCATGTCGGCCACGCGCAGCGTCGGGTTCGACACCACCTCGACAAGAATCATCCGCGTTTCGCGGCGTATCGCCGCGGCAAGGCTGGCGGCATCGGTAGGGTCGGCCAGCGTGGTGGCGATACCCAGCCGCGGCAGGTCTTGCGTCATCAGCCGCAGCGACCGGCCATATAGCTGATCGCCCCCCACGACATGATCGCCCGCCTTGAGCAGCCCCATCATCACCGCGCTCACCGCCGCCATGCCCGAGCCGGTGACGATGCCGCCCTGCACGCCTTCCATGGCATCCAGCCGCGCCGCCAGAACATCGGCATTGGGGTGGCCTTCGCGGGCATAGGTATAGCCCTGCGCGCGGCCCTCGTATTGCGCGTCCAGCTCGTCGGGGCTGTCCGAGGCATAGACGACCGAGGGGCTGAGCGGCGTGACCACCGGCGAGGAAAGGCTTTCGGGAAACGTGGCAGGCCGGATCAGCGAGGGGCGGGAATTGCGCATGGCGTGTCTCCTTTTCGCGCAACTCAGTGCCACAGGGCCGCGACCCCGGCAAGGGCTGGCGAAAGGCGGGCGGGACGGCCGCCAAAGATGAGACTGCCCGCGTCGATGACGTTGAACTGGTTGCGGCTCTGGCCGCGGATCGCCGGCTCCGGCCCGTGCAGGTCAGCGCCGCACGATCGTGTCAGACCTCGGACAACCCGGCGCGGAAGCGGCGCATGTTGTCCTGGTAATGCAGGGCACTGGCGCGCAGCATCTCGATGGCCTGCGCATCCAGCGCCCGCACCACCTTGCCCGGCGCGCCCATCACCAGGCTGCCGTCGGGAATTTCCTTGCCCTCGGTTACCAGCGCCCCGGCGCCGATAAGGCAATCGCGGCCGATCACCGCGCCGTTGAGCACCGTCGCGCCCATCCCGACGAGGCTGTTTTCACCGATGGTGCAGCCGTGCAGCATCGCCTTGTGCCCGATGGTGCAGCCCGGCCCCACCGTCAGCGGAAAACCCATGTCGGTATGCATGACGCAGTTTTCCTGAACGTTGGACCCCGCGCAGATGCGGATTCGCTCGTTGTCGCCGCGCAGCGTGCAACCGAACCAGACCGAGGCGCCCGCCTCCAGCGTCACCTTGCCGATCAGGTTGGCGTCGGGCGCCACCCAGGTGTCGTCGTCGATCCGTGGCACATGGCCGTCGAGTGCATAATAGGTCATTGCATCTCCTCGAATTCATGGTGCAGGGCCTTGACATGCGCGTTCAGACCCGGCTGTTGCAACCGCTTGAGGCGCGCCGCCTCGACGATGGTTTTCAGGCGCCTTGCGGTCTCCTCAAGATCATCGTTGACCAGAACATAATCGTATTCCGCCCAATGGCTTATCTCGTCCCAGCTTTTGCGCATGCGCTTGGCGATCACGTCTTCGCTGTCCTTGCCGCGGCTGACCAGGCGGCGGTGCAATTCGGTGATCGACGGCGGCAGGATGAAGATCGACAGCGTGTGCTGGCCCAGCGACGAGTTCTGGATTTGCTGGGCGCCCTGCCAGTCGATATCGAACAGCACATCGCGGCCCGAGTTGATCGCCGCCTCCACGGGCCCGCGCGGCGAGCCGTAGAAATTGCCGAACACATGCGCGTGCTCCAGCATGTCGCCGTTGGCGACGTCGCGCTGGAACGCGGCCTCGGTCAGAAACAGGTAATCCTCGCCGTCGACCTCGCCGGCGCGCGGGGTACGCGTCGTCGCCGAGACCGAAAACGACAGCGTCGGGTCCCACTCCAGCAGGCGGTGGGTCAGCGTCGACTTGCCCGCCCCCGAGGGCGAGCTGAGAATGATCAAAAGGCCGCGGCGGTCGCTCATCTGCTGTTTCCTGTCTTCATCTTGCCCCAAGTACCCGTCACGGGGTCGTCATCGGCGCGCCGCTGGTTCAAGTGGCAATGGCGACGGGGGAAACCCCCGGCGGCACCGCGATTGCCACCTATTCCACGTTCTGGACCTGTTCGCGCACCTGGTCGACGACCGTCTTCAGTTCCAGCCCGATGCGCGTCAGCGCGCTTGACTGCGCCTTGGCGCACAGGGTGTTGGCCTCGCGGTTGAATTCCTGGCACAGGAAATCGAGCTTGCGGCCCACCGCCGCGTCGGCGTCGAGCAGCGCGCGCGCCGCGTCGACATGGGCGCGCAGGCGGTCCAGTTCCTCTGTGATGTCCGACTTGACCGCGATCAGCGCCAGTTCCTGCGCGACGCGGGCCTCGTCGGCGGCCTCGGTGTTGTCGATGACGCGCGCCAGCGCGGCGGCCATCGCTTCGCGCTGTTCGCCGCTGCGGACTTGCGCGGCGGCGGTCGCTTCGTCCACCAGCGCGGCGATCGTGTCGAGCTGCCGCGACAGCACCCCGTGCAGGGCACGCCCCTCTTCGGCGCGCATGTGCAGGAACGCGGCGAAAAGCGGCTCGAAATCGGCCATCAGCGTGCCGAGCAGCGCGGCGGTGTCGGTGTCGGCGCTGCGTGCTTCCAACACACCGCGCTGCGCCACGATGTCGGCCGCGGTGGCCGGGGCCAGCGACAGGCCGCGGCTTGTTGCCCGGGCTTCGACCTCGGCCATGGCATCCAGTACCGCCGCCAGCGCCGCATGGTTGAGCGCCAGTTCGCCGCCCGCCTCTTCGCGGACCAGCCGCAGGTTGAGCGTGACGCTGCCGCGCGACAGCGCGCCGGTCAGCCGGGCACGCAACTTCGCCTCCAGCCCCTCGATCCAGTCGGGGACGCGTATGCGCAGGTCCAACCCCTTGGCGTTGACGCTGCGCAACTCCCAGCTCCAGCTGGCTCCGGCGCCGCCGTTCCTGGCCGCGGCAAACCCGGTCATCGACTTGATCACGTGGCTCTCCCGTCCCGCGCTTTGAGAAGCCCTAAGCCATTTGCGCCCCCAAGGGCAAGACGCACCGCACGCCCAGGTGCGCGCAACACCGGGGCACAGGCCGCACCGAACCGGGCGCGCCGGGTTAACCAGTCGTAAACATTTTGCACGCAATTTCGAACAAATCGCGGTAATCTTCAGGTAACCTGCGTTGCCGAACCGTGAACGGTGCGGCCGGCAGCAAGGCCCCGTGCCGGGGCGCGCGGCACCGGAGCCCCGGAGACGCCGCGCGCAGCAATCGGAGAGACGCCCGTGAGTTCCGCCCAGTTCGACAC
>NZ_JAGXFK010000057.1 GCF_024637375.1 Sediminimonas sp.
GTTCCGCCCAGTTCGACACCGACACCACCGACACCATCGTCAGGCTGGCCAGCCATCGCCGCTATCGGGCGGCCGCCCGGCCGCTGGCGCAGATCGAGGCCTACTGGCACGGCCTGCGCGCCGGCGGCGACATCCCGGCGCGCATCGGGGTCGACCGGCGCGGCATCGACGCCGCCCTGCCCCACGCCTTCGTGCTGGAACGGGTCGCGCCGCGGGTGGCGCGCCTGCGGGTCGCCGGACATGCGCTGTGCGACCTGCTGGGAATGGAACTGCGGGGCATGCCGCTGAGCGCGCTCTTCGCCCCCGACAGCCGCGACGACCTCGCCGCGGCGCTGGCGGGGGTTTTCGACCGCCCCGCCACCTGCCGGCTGTCGCTGCGGCGTAAGCACCGCTTCGGGTTGGCACCGGTGCACGCCCAGGCGGTGCTGCTGCCGTTGCGGGGGCCGGGCGGAGAAATCAGTCATGCGATTGGCGCCATCGAAGTGATCAAGGGCACGCACGCCGCCGGCGGCAAGCCGCAGCGGTTCGACCTCACCGAAGCCAGGACACACCCGATATCTATCGGTACGACCGCGGCAGATGCCACGCCGGCCCCCGTGCCCGACCCCGCGGGCTTTGCCGAGCCCGCACCGGCCTTCGGCGCGGCCCCGACAACGCCGCGACTACGGCTGATCAGGACCGAGAGCTGAACGCGCGGGCGTTCAGCCCGCGCAGGCCGCTTGCGATCTGCGCATCGCCGACAGTTCCTCGGCCACCAGGAAGGCCAGCTCCAGCGACTGGCTGGCGTTCAGGCGCGGGTCGCAGGCGGTGTGGTAGCGCGCCGAGAGGTCCTCGTCGCTGACCGCGCGCACGCCGCCGGTGCATTCGGTCACGTCCTGGCCCGTCATCTCGAAATGCACGCCGCCGGGAATCGTGCCCTCGGCGCGGTGGACGGCGAAAAATTCCTGCACCTCGCGCAGAACCGCGTCGAAAGGCCGGGTCTTGAAACCCGACGACGACTTGATCGTGTTGCCGTGCATCGGATCGCAGACCCACAGCACGTTGGCACCTTCCGCCTCGACGGTGCGGATCAGGCGCGGCAGGTGCTCGGCCACCTTGCCGGCGCCGAACCGCGCGATCAGCGTCAGCCGCCCGGGCTCGTTGTCGGGGTTGAGCGTGGTGATGAGGCGCTTGAGGTCATCCGGCGTCATCGAGGGGCCGCATTTCAGGCCGACAGGATTGAGCACCCCGCGCGCGTATTCCACATGCGCGCCGTCGGGCTGGCGGGTGCGGTCGCCGATCCAGATCATGTGCCCCGACCCGGCCAGCCACTTGCCCGAGGTCGAATCCAGCCGCGTCAGCGCCTCTTCGTATTCCAGCAGCAGCGCCTCGTGGCTGGTGTAGAAATCGACCGTCTGAAGGGTATGGGCGCGGTCGCTGTCGACGCCGGCGGCCTTCATGAAATCCAGCGTGTCGCTGATCCGGCTGGCCAGGTCGCGGTACTTGGCGGCCTTCTCGCTTTCGGTAAAGCCCAGCGTCCACTGGTGCACCTGGTGCACATCGGCATAGCCGCCGGTGGAAAACGCCCTGAGCAGGTTCAGCGTCGCCGCCGCCTGCGTGTAGGCCTGCAGCATCTTGGCCGGGTCGGGTATGCGGGCGGCCTCATCGAAATCCAGTTCGTTTATGATGTCGCCGCGATAGCTGGGCAGTTCGACGTCGCCGCGCACCTCGGTGGGGGCGCTGCGCGGCTTGGCGAACTGCCCCGCCATGCGCCCCACTTTCACCACCGGCACCTTGGCACCGTAGGTCAGCACCATCGCCATTTGCAGCATCACCTTGAAGGTGTCGCGGATGGCGTCGGCACTGAAGCTCGAAAAACTTTCGGCGCAATCGCCCCCCTGAAGCAGGAACGCCTCGCCGCGCGCGGCCTGCCCGAGCGCCGCCTTGAGCTTGCGCGCCTCACCGGCAAACACCAGCGGCGGATATTTCGACAGCTGGGCCTCGACCGCGGCCAGCGCCTGCGGGTCGGTGTAGTCGGGCATCTGGACGCGCGGCTTGTCGCGCCAGTCGGACTTTTGCCATTGGGTCATCTGTCTTCTCCGGGCTAGCAGTTCCGTCACGGCTTATACAAAACCGCCCCCCCGGACGCCATATACGATTTATCAGTGGGTGTTGACGTTCTGTTGAGCCCTCTTGACGTTTTCGTAACGTTCGGGCCAATTGAAATAAACGGGCGCAATTGCGTTCGTCGCCCCTCCCCGCTTGCCGAAAGGACAGCACCGACATGGCCTCACAAAGACAGGTGATCGAGGTTGCAAGCGACGCCGCGCGCCGCTTCGTGTTCGTGCTGATGGACCAGTTCACGCTGCTGTCCTTCGCCGCCGCGGTGGAAAGTCTGCGCATCGCGAATCGCATGGCCGACAAGACGCTTTACGAATGGCAGATCGTCGGCGAGGGCGGCGAAACCATAACAGCCTCGGCGGGGATCGAATTCAAGCTCGACGGCGATCTGCCGGAACTCAGGCGCGACGACACCTTGGTGTTGGTCGGCGGTGGCAGCGTGAAGGCCGCCACCTCGCGCCGGCTGCTCAACTGGCTGCGCCGCGAGGCGCGCAAGGGCCTGATGGTCGGCGGGCTGTGCACCGCCGCCTACCCGATGGCCAGGGCCGGGTTGCTCGACGGCAAGCGCGCCACCATCCACTGGGAAAACCAGGATAGTTTCGCCGAGGAGTTCGAGGAGGTCTCGCTGACCAAGTCGGTGTTCGTGGTCGACGGCAACCGCATGACCACCGCCGGGGGCACCTCGTCGGTGGATTTGATGCTCAAGCTGGTTGCCGACCACCACGGCGAGGAACTGGCCAACGCGGTGGCCGACCAGTTGATCTATTCCTCGATCCGCACCGACCAGGACACCCAGCGTCTGTCGGTGCCCACGCGCATCGGCGTGCGCCACCCCAAGCTGAGCCAGGTGATCCAGATGATGGAGGCCAATATCGAAGAGCCGATCAGCCCCTCGGTTCTGGCGCGCGAGGTCGGCATGTCCACCCGGCAACTGGAGCGGCTGTTCCGCCGCTACCTCAACCGCAGCCCAAAGCGGTATTACATGGAATTGCGCCTGTCGAAGGCGCGCAACCTGCTGATGCAGACCGACATGAGCGTCATCAACGTGGCGCTGGCTTGCGGCTTTGCCTCGCCGTCGCATTTCTCGAAATGCTACCGCGCGCATTACAACACCACGCCCTACCGCGAGCGCGGCAGCCACGCCGCGCGGCTGTCGATCTGACCGCCGGGGCGGCGCGTCCGGGCGGCGTTCAGGGCGCCAGCCGGTAGATCGCGCCGCGCCCTTCGCTGACGATCCACAGCGCCCCGTCGGGGCCTTCGCGCAGGGCGCGCACGCGCAGCGTCTCGGGCGATTGCAGGCGCGCAACCTCTTGCATGGTCGTGGTCCCGCCGCGCAGGTGCGCGATCATGTCGAACTTGAGCGACCCGACGAAGAAGTCGCCTTTCCACCCCGGTGCCCCGCGCCCGGAGTGGATGACAAGCCCCGACGGCGCAATCGACGGATCCCAGTAAAATGCGGGCTGTTCCATGCCGGGCTTGTGGGTGCCCTCGCCGATCCGTGCGCCGGAATAGTGCCGCCCGTAGGCGATCACCGGCCAGCCATAGTTGGCGCCCTTGCGGATCAGGTTGACCTCGTCACCGCCGCGCGCGCCGTGCTCGTGCACCCAAAGCCGCCCCTGCCCGTCCAGCGCCGCGCCCTGCGGGTTGCGGTGGCCGTAGGACCAGATTTCCGGGCGTGCCCCGTCGCGGCCGACGAACGGGTTGTCGGCGGGAACCGAGCCGTCGCGATTGACCCGGATCACGCTGCCGTTATGGGTCGAAAGATCCTGCGCCGAAGGACGATCGCCGCGGTCGCCGATGGTCAGGAACAGATGGCCGTCGGGCCCCTCGACGACGCGACCGCCGAAATGACGCCCGCCGCGGGCACCCGGGGCGGCCTCGAACAGCAACCGCAGATCCTCGATGCGCGCGCCGTCCCGTGACAGCCGTCCGGCGGCCAGCGCGGTGCCCGCGCCGCCGCCCTGTTGCGGCGCCGCAAAGGCAAGCAATACCTCGCGGCTCCGGGCAAAATCGCGCGGCACCACGACATCGAGCAACCCGCCCTGCCCGATCGCCGCCACCTGCGGCACACCGGCTACCTGCCGGCGCGGCGCCCTACCGGCGGGCAGATGCCACAGCCGCCCGCCGCGTTCGGTCACCAGCATCCCACCCCCGGGCAGGAACGCAAGCGACCATGGCACGTCGAACCCCGCCGCCACCTCCACCGGGGCGACGGTGCGCGTGGGCGCGGGGGCGTCCTGCGCCACGGCGGGCGCGGCTATCGCCGCCAGAAATCCGATCACCAGAGCCAGACCGCGCATGACCACCTCCTTCTTGCGCCGAGAAAAACGAACCGATCCGAGTGTATCAGACTTGCCCCGACGCCGGCAAAGTCACGCCCGGGCGCCTGTTTGCACGCGGGCGAGCGGCAAATTTTCCGGACCTGCGGACGCGAAAGGGCAACATCGGACTTTTCTTTTGAGACAAGCCGCAATAGGGTCCGGGACGGACTTATCGTTCCAATAAGGGAGTTTTATAGATGAAAAAGATGATGATGATGGCAACGGCTGCCACGGCCCTGATGGCCGGCAGCGCATCCGCCGAAGACGTGAAGATCGGCGTCATCCTGGGCTATACCGGCCCGATCGAATCGCTCACGCCGCACATGGCCGAAAGCGCAGAACTGGCGATGAACGAGATCAACGAAAGCGGTGCGTTCATGGACGGCATGACGCTGGTCTCCGAGCGCGCCGATTCCACCTGCATCGACAGTTCCGCCGCCACCGCAGCGGCCGAACGCCTGATCACCTCTGACGGGATCAAGGGCATCATGGGCGCCGACTGCTCGGGCGTGACCGGCGCGATCCTGTCGAACGTGGCAGTGCCCAACGGCATGGTGATGATCTCGCCCTCGGCCACGTCGCCGGGGCTGTCCACCGCCGAGGACAACGGCCTCTTCTTCCGCACCGCGCCGTCGGATGCCCGCCAGGGCGAGGTGCTGGCCGATATCCTC
This sequence comes from Sediminimonas sp., assembly GCF_024637375.1. Classification (GTDB taxonomy): domain Bacteria; phylum Pseudomonadota; class Alphaproteobacteria; order Rhodobacterales; family Rhodobacteraceae; genus Sediminimonas. The sequence goes on from NZ_JAGXFK010000057.1 coordinate 5,093, forward strand.
ACTTCGCGCGACATCAGCGAAGTGGCAGTTACCTACACCAACAACGACTACGGCAAGGGGCTGTCCGACAGCTTCGTGTCCAGCTTCGAAGAGGCCGGCGGCACCGTGACGCTGGTCTCGCCGCACGAGGATAACAAGGCCGACTACTCGGCCGAAGTCGGCGCGCTGGCCTCGGCCGGCGGCGATGTGCTGGTGGTTCTGGGCTACGCCGATTCGGGCGGCAAGGGCATGATCCGCGCCGCGCTCGACACCGGCGCCTTCGATACCTTCATGATGGGCGACGGCATGTATGGCGACGCGATCATGGCCGACGTCGGCGCCTACATGACCGGCTCGTTCGGGGCCGTGCCGTGGAGTTCCGGACCCGGGACCGAAGCCTTCGCCGAAATCACCAAGGAGGCCGGAGTCAACGGCGACAGCTCGTTCACGCGCGAAAGCTATGACGCGGCGGCACTGATCGCGCTGGCGATGCAGTCGGCCGGGTCGGTGGAACCGGGCGAGTACAAGACCCACGTGATGGACGTGGCCAACGAACCGGGCGAGAAGATCTATCCCGGCGAGCTGGGCAAGGCGCTGGAAATCATCGCCGATGGCGGCGAGGTGAACTACGAGGGCGCCACCAACGTGGAACTGATCGGCCCCGGCGAAGCGGCCGGCACCTACCGCGAATACGTCATCGAGGATGCCGATTTCAAAACGGTGAAGTTCCACTGAACGCCACCTGAAAACCGCGAACAGCCCGGAGTTTTCCGGGCTGTTCCAATATCAAGACAAGCGCAAGCAATGCGCGAACCAGGGGATGGTCCATGATCAAGGTCGACGACCTGCACAAGCATTTCGGCGGGTTTCGCGCGGTTGACGGCGCCTCGCTGGAAATCGCGGAAGGCACGATCACCGGCTTGATCGGCCCCAACGGCGCCGGCAAGACCACGCTTTTCAACGTTATCGCCGGAGTTCTGCCGCCCACCTCGGGCCGGGTGACGATGGCCGGCGAAGACATCACCGGCCTGCCGCCGCATGTGTTGTTCGGCAAGGGGCTGCTGCGTACATTTCAGATCGCGCACGAGTTCACGTCGATGACAGTGCGCGAGAACCTGATGATGGTACCCGGCGACCAGGCGGGCGAGCGGATATGGAACACCTGGTTCGGCCGCCGCCGCATCGCCGAGCAAGAGCGCGCCCTGCAGGCCAAGGCCGACGAGGTGCTGGAATTCCTTACCATCGACCACTTGCGCGATGAAAAGGCCGGCAACCTGTCGGGCGGCCAGAAGAAGCTGCTGGAGCTGGGCCGCACGATGATGGTGGACGCGCGCATCGTGTTCCTCGACGAGGTCGGCGCGGGCGTCAACCGCACGCTGCTCAATATGCTGGGCGACGCCATCGTGCAGCTCAACCGCGAGCGCGGCTACACCTTCGTGGTGATCGAACACGACATGGATTTCATCGAGCGGCTGTGCGACCCGGTCATCTGCATGGCCGAGGGCAAGGTCCTAGCCGAGGGCACCCTGGCCGAGATCAAGGCCAACGAACAGGTGATCGAGGCCTATCTGGGCACCGGTCTGAAGAACAAGGGCATGGTGGAGGCATGAGGTGGCCCGACCCGCGCGCGCCGCGCCGACAGCGCGATCGCGCGATGCCGGCCCGTTTGCCGGGGGGCGCTGCCCCCGTCGCCCGTGCCGGGCGACTCCCCCGGAGTATTTATGGAAAGATGAAGAGGGACGCAGATGAGCGACAATCCCTACCAGGATGACCGGGGGAACCACGATCTGACGATCACCCGCCCCGGCAACGAAGGCCAGCTCGGGTCGCACCCGGGCACCGGCCAACCGATGGAGACCTCGGAGGCCTTCCTGATCGGCGACAGCATGACCGGTGGCTACGGCAAGGGCCCCGACATCCTGCACGAATGTACCATCGCGGTGAACCGCGGCGAGATCGCCGTGATCGTGGGCCCCAACGGGGCGGGCAAGTCGACCGCGATGAAGGCGGTGTTCGGCATGCTCGACCTGCGGCAGGGGTCGGTGCGGCTGGATGGCCAGGACATCACCGATCTGTCGCCGCAGGACCGGGTGGCGAAAGGCATGGGGTTCGTGCCGCAGAATGCCAATATCTTCACCTCGATGACGGTCGAGGAGAACCTGGAAATGGGGGCTTTCATCCGGCGCGATGACATCCGCCCGACGATGGAGCAGGTCTATGAGCTGTTCCCGATCCTGCGCGACAAGCGCCGGCAGGCGGCGGGCGAGTTGTCCGGCGGGCAGCGCCAGCAGGTTGCCGTGGGACGGGCGCTGATGACGCACCCAAAGGTGCTGATGCTGGACGAGCCGACCGCAGGCGTCAGCCCGATCGTGATGGACGAGCTGTTCGACCGCATCATCGAGGTCGCGCGCACCGGCATTCCGATCCTGATGGTCGAGCAGAACGCGCGCCAGGCGCTGGCGATCGCCGACAAGGGCTATGTCATGGTGCAGGGGCGCAATGCCTTCACGGGGACCGGCAAAGAACTGTTGGCCGATCCCGAAGTGCGCAAATCGTTCCTGGGGGGCTGAGGCATGGAATTTCTCAACGCGATCGTGGCGCTGTCGAACTACGTGCTTGTCCCCGCGCTGGCCTATGGCAGCCAGTTGGCGCTCGGGGCGCTGGGGGTGACACTGATCTACGGCATCCTGCGGTTTTCGAACTTCGCCCATGGCGACACCATGGCCTTCGGCACCATGATCACGATCCTGATGACATGGTGGATGCAATCCGTCGGCATCGGGTTGGGCCCCCTGCCCACGGCATTGCTGGCGCTGCCGTTCGGCATCGCGGGATGCGCGGCGATGGTGCTGCTGACCGACCGGGTGGTGTATCGGTTCTACCGCGCGCAGAAGGTCAAGCCGGTGATCCTGGTGATCGTGTCGATGGGGGTGATGTTCGTGATGAACGGGCTGGTGCGTTTTGTCATCGGGCCGGGCGACCAGCGTTTCGCCGATGGCGAGCGGTTCATCATCACCGCGCTCGATTTCAGGATGATGACCGGCTTGAAAGAGGGGTTGGCGATCAAGACGACGCAGGGCATCACGCTGGTGACGGCGGTGATCGTCGTCGGGGTGCTGTTCTGGTTCCTCACCCACACGCGCACCGGCAAGTCGATGCGCGCCTATTCCGACAACGAGGATCTGGCGTTGCTGTCGGGCATCAACCCCGAACGCGTGGTGCTGGTGACCTGGCTGATCGTGGCCGCGCTGGCGACCGTGGCCGGCACGCTTTACGGGCTGGACAAGTCGTTCAAGCCGTTCACCTATTTCCAGTTGCTGCTGCCCATATTCGCCAGCGCCATCGTCGGCGGGCTGGGCAGCCCGCTGGGTGCCATCGCCGGCGGTTTCGTCATCGCGTTTTCCGAGGTGACGATCACCTATGCCTGGAAAAAGGTGCTGGTCTACCTGATGCCCGAGAGCCTCGAGCCCTCTGGCCTGGTGCAGTTGATGTCCACCGACTACAAGTTCGCGGTCAGCTTCGTGATCCTGCTGATCGTGCTGTTGTTCCGCCCCACGGGCCTGTTCAGGGGGAAAGCGGTATGAACCCGGTGATCAAGAATTCCGCGCTTTTCGCGCTCATGGCGATGCTGATTCTTCTGACCGGGATCATGCAAAGCTGGAACTCGGCGCTTTTGATCCTCAACATGGGGCTGGTCAGCGCCGTCATGGCATTGGGCGTGAACCTGCAATGGGGGTTTGCGGGGCTGTTCAACGTGGGTGTCATGGGCTTCGTGGCGCTGGGCGGCCTGGCCACGGTGCTGATCTCGATGCCGCCGGTCCCGGCGGCGTGGGCGGCCGGCGGGCCGGGCGTGCTGCTGGGGCTGCTTTTGGGCGCGGCCAGCATCGGCGTGGCGATCTGGGCCTATCCGCGCCTGCCCAGGGGGCGGGTGCGTGTGCTGGGCATGACGGTCATCCTGGTGATCGGATTCATTATCTTCCGCCGCGTCTTCGACCCGGCGGTGGAGGCGATCGAGGCGGTCGATCCGGCGACCTCAGGCTATCTTGGCGGGCTTGGGCTGTGGGTGGTGCTGTCGTGGCCGGTGGGCGGTGTTCTGGCGGCAGGGGCGGCATGGATCATCGGCAAATCGGCGCTGGGCCTGCGCAGCGATTACCTGGCCATCGCCACGCTTGGCATCGCCGAGATCGTCATCGCGGTGCTCAAGAACGAGGACTGGCTGTCGCGCGGCGTCAAGAACGTGATCGGCCTGCCGCGCCCGGTGCCCAACGAGGTGGATTTGCAAAACGACCCCGCCTTCGTCGAGCAGGCGACGTCTCTGGGCCTCGACCCGATGACCGCCTCGTCGCTCTACGTGAAATTGGGCTACGCGCTGATGTTCACGGTGGTGTTGCTGATCCTGTTGTGGCTGGCGCAGAAGGCCCTGCACAGCCCATGGGGCCGCATGATGCGCGCCATCCGCGACAACGAGACCGCCGCCGAGGCCATGGGCAAGGACGTCAAGGGCCGGCACTTGCAGGTCTTCATCCTCGGCTCGGCCATCTGCGGCATCGCCGGCGCCATGATGACCACCCTCGACGGGCAGTTGACTCCCGGCACCTACCAGCCGCTGCGCTTCACCTTCCTGATCTGGGTCATGGTGATCGTGGGCGGCTCGGGCAACAATCTGGGCGCGGTTCTGGGCGGCTTCCTGATATGGTTCCTGTGGGTGCAGGTCGAACCGATCAGCGCACTGGCGATGGAAGTCATCACCGCCGGCATGGCCGAAGACAGCCCCGTGCGCGGGCATCTGCTGGAAAGCGCCGCCCAATTGCGCCTGTTGACCATGGGGGTGGTCCTGTTGCTGGTGCTACGGTTCAGCCCGCGCGGGTTGATCCCCGAGAAGTAGCTTCGCGGCCGGCGCCGGACGCCTCCGGCGGGAGTATTTCTGGAAAGATGAAGCGTGGGGCCCGGCTTCGCGCGCGAGCCCGCGCTTCTTCTGGCCGAAAATGCCCCGGGAACGCGCGGCCCGGGGCACCATCAGGCGGCGTTGGCGGGTTCTGCCTTGACCGGCGTGTCGCTGCGGCCTTCTAGGGTGGCGGGGCTGTCGCCCTCGTTCATCACCGGTCGCAGGCGGCGCAGTCGCAGCGCGTTGCTCAGCACGAAGACCGACGACAGCGTCATCGCCCCCGCCGCGAGGATCGGCGACAGCAGCAGCCCGAAGGCCGGGTAGAGCACCCCGGCGGCCACCGGGATGAGCGCGGTGTTGTAGCTGAACGCCCAGAACAGGTTCTGGCGGATATTGCGCATCGTGCGGCGCGATATCTCGACTGCGTTCACCACGCCGCGCAAATCGCCCGACATCAGCACCACGTCGGCCGACTCGATCGCCACGTCGGTGCCGGTTCCGATGGCGATGCCGACATCGGCATGGGCCAGCGCCGGCGCGTCGTTGATGCCGTCGCCGACGAAGGCGACGCGGCGCCCGCCGCTGCGCAGCTCGTCGAGCGCCGCGACCTTGCCATCGGGCAGAACCCCGGCGACGACGTGGTCGATGCCGCAGCGCGCGGCGATGGCGCGGGCGGTCTCGGGCTTGTCGCCGGTGATCATCGCCACCGACATCCCGCGCGCGTGCAGCGCCGCGACGGTCGCGGCGCTGGCCGGCTTGAGCGGATCGGCCACCGCGATGAGCGCCGCCAGGCGCCCGTCGATGGCGGCAAATAGCGCGCTGCGGCCGGCCTCGGCCAGTTCGGTTTCGCGCCCGGCCAGCGGCGCGGTGTCGATGCCTTCCTGCGTCATCAGGCGGGCGGCACCGACCAGCACATCGTGTCCCTCGACCTGCGCGCGCACGCCGTACCCGGTGCGCGTTTCGAAATCCTGCGCCTCGGGCAGGGCTTTCGGCGCATCGTCACCGGCCCCGTCGCGCGCCGCGCGCAGGATCGCCTGCGCAATGGGATGCTCCGAAGGCGCCTCGGCTGCCCCGATCAGCGCCAGGACGCGCGCGCGGTCCCATTCGCCGCCCTCGGCCAGTTCCAGCTCGGTCAGTTCGGGCCGCCCCTCGGTCAGCGTGCCGGTCTTGTCGAGCGCCACCACGTCGACCCGGTCGAGCGCCTGCAAAGCGTCGCCCTTGCGAAACAGCACCCCCATCTCGGCGGCGCGGCCGGTGCCCACCATGATCGAGGTCGGCGTGGCCAGACCCATCGCGCAGGGGCAGGCGATGATCAGCACCGACACCCCCGCCACCAGCGCCATGCCCAGGGCCGGCGCCGCCACCAGCCAGACCAGCACCGTCGCCGTCGCCACCACCATCACCGCCGGCACGAACCACAGCGTCACCCGGTCGACCAGCGACTGGATCGGCAGCTTGGCGCCCTGGGCCTCTTCGACCATGCGGATGATCTGCGCCAGGGTGGTGTCGGCGCCCACGCGCGTGGCCCGTACACGCAGGCTGCCGGCGCCGTTGACGGTGCCGCCGGTAACCGGGTCGCCGGGGGCTTTTTCCACCGGCACCGGTTCGCCGGTGATCATGCTTTCGTCGACATGGGCGCGGCCTTCGACCACCTCGCCATCGACTGCGATGCGCTCGCCGGGGTGCACCAGCAGCAGATCATCGGCACGGATGTCGTCGACGGCAACTTCCTGCGCATCGCCGTCGCGCAGCACCGTGGCACTGCGCGGGCTCAGTCCGACCAGGGCGCGGATCGCGGCGCCGGTGCGGCCCTTGGCGCGCGCCTCAAGCGCACGGCCCAGCAGGATCAGCACCACGATCACCGCCGCCGCCTCGAAATACACCGCGCGCGTGCCGGCCGGCAGCACCCCCGGCGCGAACGTCGCCACCACCGAATAGCCATAGGCCGCGCCGGTGCCCAGGGCGACAAGGCTGTTCATGTCTGGCGCGCCGCGCATCAGCGCCGCGACCCCCTTGCCGTAGAATATCCGCCCCGGCCCCGCCAACACCAGCGTGGTCAGCACGAACTGGATCAGCCAGCTGTTCTGGTGGCCGATGCTGCGCCCGATCAGCTCATGCATGCCGGGGATCAGGTGACTACCCATTTCCAGCGCGACAACCGGAAGCGTCAGCGCCGCCGCCAGCATCGCGCGACGCACCAGGCTGCGCGCTTCGGCGTCCTTGCGCGGCGCGGCGTCGGATGGTTGCTCGCCAGGTTCGGATTCGGCCCGGGCAGGGTAGCCCGCGCGCTCGGACGCCGCGCCCAGATCGGCGGTAGAAAGCGCCCCCTCCAGATAATCGACCGTCGCTGTTTCAGAGGCCAGGTTGACGCGGGCCGCGAGAACACCGGGCACCGCCGCGAGCGCACGCTCCACCCGCCCCACGCAGGACGCGCAGGACATCGAGTCGATCCGCAGCACCGCGCGGGCGCGGCGCGCCGGGTAGCCGGCAGCATCCAGCGCATCCGCCACGGTGGCGGCATCGGCGGGTGCGTCGACGGTCATCTGGACGCTTTCCGAGGCCAGGTTGACCGACACGTCGCTGACCCCGTCCAGCGCCGCGAGCGCGCGTTCCACACGCCCCACGCAAGACGCGCAGCTCATTCCCTCGACGGCGAGTTTCAGATGTGTTGACGCGGTCATGGGCGGGCCTCCGCTGGGGTAAAAGTCATTGGCTGTCATTCACATGGGGCTTCCACCAACTGGAAGGTCAAGGGCGCGAGGCCCGATTTCCGGTGATCCCCATTGCGCCGGGGCGTGCCATTCGTGAAAATCCCCTGTATACCGGGGCAAACCGAGGCGGAACATATCGGATCGCACAAGATGAAGAAAGCCGAAGGCTTGGAAATCGCCCGCGACTCGATCCTGCTGCGCAACCTGCCCGGCGCCGTGACCGACAGGATCCTGGCGGATTCGACGTTGCAACGTTTCGCACGCGGCGAGACGGTCTTTCTGCAGGGCGAGGAGGCGAACGCGATCCACGTGGTGATCGACGGCTGGGTCAAGCTCTATCGCGTGGCGCCCAGCGGCAACGAGGCGGTGGTGAACGTCTTTGCCCGCGGCGCGAGTTTTGGCGAGGCGGTTGCCTTCCGCCTGCAACCCTATCCCGTCTCGGCCGAGGCGGTGACCGATTGCACGCTGCTCCAGATCCCGGCGCGCATCCTGATCGGGATGCTCAGGAAAGAGCCCGAACTGGCGCTGGCAATGATCGGCTCGACCTTCCAGCACTTGCACGACCTTGTCGGCCAGGTCGAACAGATCAAGGCCCAGACCGGCGCGCAGCGGGTAGCCGATTTTCTCGTCGGGCTTTGCAATTGCGACGGCGGCAGTTGCGTGGTCACCCTGCCCTATGACAAGGCCCTCATTGCCGGGCGGCTGGGGATGAAACCCGAAAGCCTGAGCCGCGCCTTCGCCAAGCTGAAATCGGTGGGCGTGCATGTCACGCGTGACCATGCCCGGATCGACAACATCGCGGGGCTGCGCAGCTACGCCGAGCAGGACCCCGCCGAAGCCTGGGGCAAGGCGCTGTGAGCCGGCTGGCGCACGCGCTGGCGGCCATCGACGCCGCCAACGCCCATGACCCCGACACGCGCGACGGAACACCGGCGGCGCAGCTATACGGCCAGCGGATGAGCGCCGAGCTGGGCCGGCTGTTTCCCGGCGCCTCGGAGCCGTTGCAGATCGCCGCGCGCGGCCAGCACATCGAACGCTGGGTGCTGGCGCGGCGCGACTACCCCGAGGGCCGCGCCGGATACCTGGCCTGGCGCAGCGACCTGGCCCGCCACCACGCCGCCCGCGTGGGCGAGATCATGTCCGAGGCGGGCTACGGCGCCGAGGACATCGCGCGCGCCTCTCACATGATCCGCAAGGAAGGGATCAAGCGCGACGCGGACGTGCAGGCACTCGAAGACGTGATATGCTTCGTTTTCCTCAGGTGGTATTTCGCCCCCTTCGCGCCAAGCCAGGAGCCCGGCAAGCTGGATCGGATCGTCGCCAGGACAGCGCGCAAGATGTCTGCAGAAGGCCGCGCGCAAGTGCTGCGGGAATTCGACCTGCCAGAGGGCCTGGCCGTGCATTTCCGCGGCTGACAGCCCCTCACAGCGCCAGCGGCAGCAGGTAAAGCCCCAGCAAAAGCAGGCAGAACAGCGCCAGCGCGATCCCGAATCCCCGGTGCCAGAACGGGGCGGCCGCCAGCCCCAGATACCGCGCCAGGATCACCCGCGCCTTGAGCCAGCCAAGCGTCAGAACGGCGGCACCGGCCACCGCCGCCAGGTGCGGCGGCCAGTGCCACAGCGACACGACGGTGGACCCGAGGCTGAACACGATCAGCCAGCCCCATGCGCGCAACAGCGGGTCGGTCGGCATCGCGCTCACCCCAGCAGGTAGATGACGGGGAAAAGCAGCACCCAGACCAGATCGACCATGTGCCAGAAGGCCGCGCCCGCCTCGATATTCCGGGGCGCGTCCTGCCACGCAACCAGCAGCAACACGATCACCCCGGCCACCACATGCGCGGCGTGAAACCCTGTCAGAAGGTAGTAGAACGTAAAGAACGGGTGCGTGTCCCAGGCAATGCCCTGCGCCGCCTTGGCGGCGTATTCGACCCCCTTGACGACCAGGAACACCACGCCCAGCGTCGCCGCCGCCACCAGTGCCAGCCGCGCCCGGCCACGGCGCGCCTTCTCGCGCAGCCGCAAGGCCAGCGCGGCCAGCGCGCCGCTGGACACCAACACCACGGTGTTGGCCCCTGCACCGGTGCGGTGAAGCGCGTCCTGCGCATCGGCAAAGCCGGTCGGATCAGTGGCGCGCACGGCCAGGAACGCCGCCAGCCCGGCGCCGAAGACCAGCAGCTCGCTGACGATCAGCACCCAGATCATCAGGTCGCCGGGAAGGTCGTCGAAAACGCTGGCGTCAGACATGGCATGCAAACCCTGTACGGATCGTACGCAAATTCGGTACCGCGTCGCGCCCGGCCATGGATGCCCTGAACATCCCGCCCAAGGTCATGCGCCCACCAGTTCGCGGTAGATCATCGGCAGCGCCGCGGTCAGGCGTTCGGGCTGCGCGATGACGTGAAAGCCGCCCTGCCCGAACATCCGCGCGAACCAGCTCTTGGCCTGCTTGTCGACGGTGACGGCGAACACCGCGTGACCGGCGCGGCGGGCCTCGCGCACCGCCATGGCGGTATCCTCGATGCCGTGGCGGCCCTCGTAGTGGTCAAGGTCGTTGGGCTTGCCATCGGTGATGACCAGCAGCAGCCGGCGCTTGCGTGCCTGCCGCGACAACCCGGCCGAGGCATGCCTGATCGCGGCGCCGAGCCGGGTGTAGAAGCCGGGGCGCAGCGCGCCGATCCGGTCCTCGACAAGCGCGCCCATCGGGTCGCCGAACGCCTTGCATTCCTGCACGTAGACACGCTCGCGCCTGAGCGAGGAAAAGGCGTGGATCGCAAAGCTGTCGCCGCAGGCATCCAGCCCCCAGGCCAGCGCTGCGAGCGCCTCGCGCTCGATGTCGATCACCGCGCGGTCGCCCACGGCGCTTTCGGTCGAACGCGAGATGTCGAGCAGGATCGACACGGCCAAATCACGCGCCTGGGGGCGTGTCTGGCGCCAGATACGGTTGCTGCCCGCACCATTGGCCGCGATGTCGACGCGGGCGCGCACTGCCGCGTCCATGTCCAGCTCGTCGCCATCCAATTGGCCGGGAACCGAGACCCGGCCGGGGCGGAGTGCCTCGAACTGGCGTCTGACATGCTTGATGCGGCGCCGCGCGCGCGGGTCGTCGCGGAAGCTGGCGGCGCCGTCGCCGGGCGTGGCGACGGATTGCAGCACACGCACATGATCGGGCAGGTAGGTGCCGGTGCGCACGTCCCATTCAGGGTAGGTGGTGGCGCCCGAAAGCCGCTCGCGGTCCACGTCCTCGGGCGCCAGATCAAGATGCAGCTTGAGCCGCGTCGCCGGCGCCTTGGACACCTGGCCCAGGCCGATCTCGTCCTGGTCGTCGGCAGCCTTGCGGGCGCTGTCGGGATCGTCGTCGTCCACGCGGCGGTTGAGGTTGAGGAACTCGGCCCAGCTCAGGATCGCCTCGAACTTGTGCAGGATCAGGCTGTCGCGACGCTCGGCCTGGTCGGCCTTGCGGCGCCGCGCGCGGTGGGTGCGCTCGGAGCCCTCTTCGGGCGGGCCCTCGGTATCGCGGCTTTCGACCTCGTCGGCGGCAGAGAATTCCATCTCCCGCAGGTCGGGCCACAGCGGCACCGGCCGGAACGGGCGATAGTCGCGCGGGGCGGCGATGTCCGCCATCTCGCCGGTTTCAACCGCAGCCTTGAAGGCGTGCGCCCGCTCGGACAGCGGAGCCGGGTCGCCCAGCAGGCTTCGGATCAGCGCCTCGACCGCGGCCTCGTCGCGCGGAAGGTTCTGGGGCTGGCGGTAATGCAGGGTGGCCCCGCATAGCCCGTGATGAAGGTCGCGCAGCCCCGGCGCGGCGGCAAGCGTGGCCTCGGTCATCGTGCGCGCCGCGCGAATGCCGCGCAGATCGGCGCGCAGCGGGTCATCGTCGGCCACACGTCCGGGCGCATGGGCCACGGCGGCGGCCAACCACAGGTAGAGCGCGCCGTTGGCCTCTCGCGAGGGGAATAGCGCCAGCCGCTCGGGCAGGCGCAGCACCTCGCCGTCGAAACTGGCGCGCGGTGCGGTCTCGGCCTCGGTGCCCAGACGGCGCAGCAGCCGCAGCCGGTGCCGCGACACCTCGGGCGAGACCGCGCGGATTTCGACCGAATGCGCGCCCCCCAGTCCGCGAAAGAAGACTGCCAGTCGCCCGCTGACCTGAGATAGGTCAACCGCGGCCCCGTGATGCACCTGCGGTGCATCGAGGCGACTGGCAAAAGCGTGCCACAGTTTCCCCACCGTTTCTTCGGGTTCCCATGGCTCGATTTCAATCCGGGGCACGGCCATACCTCACCCAAAGACGGCCGTGACCAGATCAAGGAGCCCGCGTTTGATATCCGTGTCGTCGGTCAGCGGCTCGATCATCGCGGCCTCGATGGCCCGCTCGACCGGCATGCCCGCACCGATGAGGGTCGCGGCATAGATGACGAGCCGGGTCGAGACGCCTTCTTCCAGATCCTGCCCCTTGAGGGCGCGCAGCTTGCCGGCAAGGCGCACCAAGGCGGCGGCGCGATCCTCGGACAGGCCCGACTCGGCCACCACGATCCGGGTTTCCAGGTCGGGCGGGGGAAAATCGAATTCCATCGCCACGAATCGCTGCCGGGTCGAGGGTTTCAGCGTCTTGAGGATGTTCTGGTAGCCCGGGTTGTAGGAGGCCACCAGCATGAAGCCGGGCGCTGCCTCCAGCTCTTCGCCGGTGCGGTCGATGGGCAGGATGCGCCGGTCGTCGGTCAGCGGGTGCAGCACGACGGTGACGTCCTTGCGCGCCTCGACCACCTCGTCAAGGTAGCAGATCGCGCCTTCACGCACCGCGCGGGTCAGCGGCCCGTCGACCCAGACGGTTTCACCCCCCTTGAGCAGGTAACGCCCGATCAGGTCGGCCGCAGACAGGTCGTCATGGCAGGCCACGGTGTATAGCGGCCGCTCAAGCCGCGCGGCCATGTGCGCCACGAAGCGGGTCTTGCCACAGCCCGTCGGTCCCTTGAGCAGCACCGGCAGGTCGTGGCGGCTGGCCGCCTCGAACAGCGCGCACTCGCCGCCTTGCGCGAGGTAGAAGGGGGCGTCGGCCGCCCCCTCCGGTTGCAGGTTGGTATTGCCGTCCATCGGCCTCACTCCGCGGCCACGGACGGCTCGGCCGAGACCACTTCGCGGCGCGGGAATGCCAGCGAATAGATCAGCAGCAGCACGCCGATGAACACCACGACACCGGCGCCGAAGCGCATCCAGTAGAAGATTGCGAGCTGGTCTTGCACCTCCATGTAGTATTCACCGAGAACCCGCTGCAGATGCGTCTGGAGCACGCCCGCAAATGTCAGCACCACGGTCATGAAGACCATCCCCGCCGACATCAGCCAGAAGGCAGCCATGTTGAGCACCTGGTTATAGGGGTCGCGGCCGAGCAGGATCGGCATCGCATAGGTGAAGATCGCGATGTTGAGGCTGACATAAGCCCCGTAAAAGGCCAGATGCCCGTGCGCCGCGGTGATCTGCGTGCCATGGGTGTAGAAGTTGACCCCGTGCAGCGTGTGCAGAAAGCCCCAGACGCCGGCGCCGAAGAAGGCCAGCGTCGCGCACCCCAGCGACCACAACAGCGCCGCCTTGTTGGGGTGATCGCGCCGGCCCTTCCAGACCATGACGAAGGCAAAGGCCATCATCGCGAAGAACGGCACCACTTCGAGCGACGAGAAGATCGAGCCGATCCACTGCCAGTAACCCGGCATGCCGATCCAGTAGTAGTGGTGCCCGGTCCCGAGAATGCCCGAGAACAGCGCCGCGGCGACGATGACGTAAAGCCATTTCTCGACCACCTCGCGGTCCACGCCAGTCAGCTTGAGCATCAGGTAGGCCAGGATCGAGGCCATGATCAGTTCCCACACGCCCTCGACCCACAGATGGACGATGTTCCACCAGTACTGCTTGTCCAACGCCAGGTTTTCCGGGTTGTAGAACGAGAACAGGAACAGCAGCGCCAGCCCCCACAGCCCCATCAGCAGGATGTTGCTGATCGCGGTCTTGCGCCCGGCCAGCACCGTCATGGTGACGTTGTAGAGAAAGATCAGCGCCGCCACGACGATGCCTGCCTTGACCCATTTGGGCTGTTCGATGAACTCGCGCCCCTCCTTGCCCAGCAGCCAGTTGCCCTCGAACAGGTTGAACAGGTAGGTTACCACCACGCCCAGCGTGCCGATCACCAGAATGGCAAGCTGGAGATAGGCCAGCTTGCTGGAATGGATCTCGCGCTCGGCCTCTTCCGGCAGCAGGAAATAGGCGGCGCCGAAAAAGCCCAGCAGCAGCCACACGATCAGCGAGTTCGTGTGCAGCATCCGCAACGTGTTGAACGGCACCAGTTCGGACAGGAAATTGGGGCTGACATAGACCCAGCCCAGCAACAGCCCGACAGTGATCTGGATGGCGAACAGCCCGAGCGCGACGGCAAAGTAGGCCAGGGCGATTTTCTGTGTTTCGTATTTCATGCGATTGCGTCCTCTTTCTCAGCCCGCGTCATTGGGCGGCCAGCCCTGGGCGTCGATTTCATCGACCCACAGCAGAAAATCGGCCAGCGCGCGGGTTTCGGTCTCGCTCAGCTCGAAACGCGGCATCTGGCGCCGCCCCTCGATGCCGCTGGGCTGGGATTTCATCCAGCCATCCAGAACCTGGTAGGCCGCCTCGGGGTCGTCGGTGACACCCCAGCGGGTCATCACGTTGGCCAGTTCGGGCGCGAAATACGCCCCCTCGCCCATGATCGAGTGGCAGTTGATGCAGGTCTTGTCCTCCCAGACCCGCTTGCCCAGGGCGACGCTTTCCGTGAGGTTTTCCGAGTTGCTCGACGTGTTGACGATGTAGGCGTGCGAGTGAGCGAAAAGCCCCACGAAGATGACGACGAAAAACAGCGTGCCCCCGTAGAAAATATTCCGGGCCATGCTCTTGGTCATGACGTCGCGCATGCGATTCTCCTTTGCGCGTTGCTTGCGGATGCGGGCGACAGTGCGCCGGCACGGCGGCGCGCTCCTTGACTATTGTCAACGCCACCCGCCCAGACCTGCGATGCGCTCTTCGCCGTCGCGCCCGGCATTCAAATATCCCGGGGAGTCGCGCGCACGCGCGACCGCGAAAGCCGCCCGCGCGCCGAAACACCCGAGCCCGTTGACTTTCGTCAAGGTGGCCCGCCCCGGCCTGCCGCATCCTCGGGCCGCCTCACCAGCGGAATTGGAGAATCTCTCATGACACTTCAGAATGCCAAGTGGCGCAAGGCGCTTTTGTCGGGCGCGGCGGCTGCCCTCGGGCTGGCCGTGACCGGCGCGTCGGCCCAGGACAAGACGGATAACCACGCCGACGGGCCAAGCGCGCAATACGAGCCGAGCCTGACGACGCTGGGCGAAATCCAGGTCGAAATCCCGGGCCGCAAACCCGGCGACCCGGTGATGACGCCAAGCGAGTTCCAGGAGGCGGCCACACTTTACTTCGAACGCTGCGCGGGGTGCCACGGCGTGCTGCGCAAGGGGGCCACCGGCAAGCCGCTGACCACCGACATCACGCGCGAGAACGGCTATGAATACCTGCGCGACTTCATCACCTACGGCTCCCCCGCCGGTATGCCCAACTGGGGCACCTCGGGCGAGATGAGCGAGGACCAGATCGACATGATGGCACGCTACATCATGCTGGACCCGCCCGAGCCGCCGGAGTTCGGCCTGGCCGAGATGAAGAAGAGCTGGGAGGTCTTCGTGCCGCCCGCGGATCGCCCCACCGAGAAGATGAACGACCTCGAGATCGACAAGCTGATATCGGTGACGCTGCGCGACTCGGGCCAGGTGGCGCTGATCGACGGCGACAGCTACGAGATCGTCAAGATCTTCGACACCGGCTATGCGGTGCATATCAGCCGCATCTCGGCCTCGGGGCGCTACCTGTTCACCATCGGCCGCGACGCCAAGGTCAACATGATCGACTTGTGGATGGAAGAGCCCACCACCGTGGCCACCATCGACACCGGGCTCGAGGCGCGCTCGGTCGAGACCTCCAAGTTCGAGGGCTGGGAAGACAAATACGCCATCGCCGGCACCTACTGG
Organism: Sediminimonas sp.; assembly: GCF_024637375.1. Taxonomy (GTDB): domain Bacteria; phylum Pseudomonadota; class Alphaproteobacteria; order Rhodobacterales; family Rhodobacteraceae; genus Sediminimonas. The sequence goes on from NZ_JAGXFK010000057.1 coordinate 20,724, forward strand.
CCGCCGCAATACGTGATCATGGACGGCGACACGCTTGAGCCGCTCAAGATCAAGTCGACCCGCGGCATGACGGTTGACACGCAGGAATACCATCCGGAGCCGCGCGTCGCCGCGATCGTGGCTTCGCACTACCGCCCCGAGTTCATCGTCAACATCAAGGAGACCGGCAAGATCCAGCTTGTGAACTACGCGGACATCGACAACCTGAAGATCACCGAGATCGAAGCCGAACGCTTCCTGCACGACGGCGGGTTCGATTCCACCGGGCGCTACTTCATCACCGCGGCCAACGCCCGCAACAAGATGGTGGTGATCGACACCAGGGAAGGCAAGCTGGTCGATATCTTCGACAGCCAGGGCGAGACGCCGCACCCGGGCCGGGGCGCCAACATCGACCACCCCGTCTACGGGCCGGTCTGGGCGACATCGCATCTGGGCGACGACACAATCGCACTGATCGGGACCGACCCCGAGGGCCATCCCGACCAGGCCTGGACCGTGGTGCAGCAGCTTTACGGGCTCGGCGGTGGCTCGCTCTTCGTCAAGACGCATCCCGAGTCCGACCATCTCTATGTCGATGCGCCGCTCAACCCGCTGGCCGAAGTGTCGGGCGCCGTCGCGGTGTTCAGGGTCAGCGATCTGGACCAGGAAGAGCCGGAATACACCGAGCTTCCGATCGCGGAATGGGCAGACATTCCCGAAGGCCAGCCGCGCGTGGTCCAGGGCGAATTCAACAAGCAGGGAACCGAGATATGGTTCTCGGTCTGGAACGCCAAGGACAAGGAATCGGCGATCGTGGTGGTCGACGACAAGACGCTTGAGCTGAAAAAGGTGATCAAGGACGAGCGTCTGATCACGCCGACCGGCAAGTTCAACGTCTACAACACGCGCAAGGACGTCTACTGACGCAGCCTTCCGGGGGGCCGGCAACGGGCCCCCGGCCTTTCGCACGAGACCCCGCCCGCCACGCAACCGCGGCAGGCGCAACGCCCCCAACCGCGAAGGACAAGGGACATCGGCGGCGGCGGCGGACGCGCCGCGCGCGACCGGGTGCGCGACGCGCTTAACGAAAGTCAAGGGCGCCGCTCCGCCGCCGCGGCATCCTGACTCCGACACAGCCGCTCAAGGAGCAAGCCAGATGCGCTTTTCCCCGGACACCCCCGCCACTTGCCACGGGGCCGCACGCGGCCGGGCCGTGGGCGAGGTTTTTCTTGTCGGGGCCGGACCGGGCGACCCCGATCTGCTGACGGTCAAGGCGCTGCGCCTGATCGGCGCGGCCGACGTGGTGGTGCACGACCGGCTGGTCAGCCCCGAGATCATGGCGCTGGTGCCTCCCGCCACGCGGCGCGTCGATGTCGGCAAGATGCCGCGCTGCCACAAGGTGCCCCAGGAGGAAATCAACGCGCTGCTGGTCGATCTGGCCGGTCAGGGGCTGCGGGTGGTGCGCCTCAAGGGGGGCGATCCGCTGATTTTCGGGCGCGGCAGCGAAGAGGCGGCGGACCTGCGCGCCGCGGGCATCGCCGTCACCTGCGTGCCCGGCATCACCTCGGCCCAGGGCGCGGCCAGCACCACCGGCGTGCCGCTCACCCATCGCGGGCTGGCCACCGGCGTGCGCTACGTCACCGGCCACCGGGCCAAGGACGCACCGCTGGACCTGGACTGGACCGGCCTGTCATGCCCCGACACCACGCTGGTGATCTACATGGGCGCGGCCAACATGGCCGAAATTGCGCGGCAACTGGTGGCGCGCGGGTGCCGGGCGGACATGCCGGTGCTGGCGATCGCTGCGGCCACCACCGCGCGCGAGCGCCGGGTGCTGTCAACGCTGCGCGACATCCCGGCCGATCTCGACGCCGCGCGGCTGGACGGGCCGATCCTGTTCGTGGTGGGCGAGGTGGTGTCGCTCTACTCGGCGCTGCCAAGCGCCACCGCGACGGGCGCGCAGGCCGTGGTGGCCGCCGATGCGTAGCCTCGTCGCAACTACCGTGCTGGCGGCGACAGCCGCCGCCGGCAGCGGGGCGGAGCGCCCCATCGACGCCGCGCGACTGGAACGGCTGGTACGCCACGACTGCGGGTCGTGCCACGGCATGACGCTCAAAGGCGGGCTGGGCACGCCGCTTACGCCCGATGCGCTGTCGCACACCGATGCCGGGCTGCTGACCGGGATCATCCTCGACGGCATCCCCGGCACCCCGATGCCGCCCTGGCGACCGCTGCTGAGCGCGGCCGAGGCGCGCTGGATCGCGAACTATCTGCTTGAAGGAGGCACCGAATGAGCCCGGCCGCACCCGGTCGCGGGGGCGCTGCCCCCGTCGCGCGATGCGCGACTCCCCCGGAGTATTTCGAGAAAGATGAAGGCCCGGGCACAGGCAGGCTTCATCTTTCCAGAAATACTCCCGCCGGAGGCGTCCGGCAGTTGCTGCTGATGGTGGCGCTGGTTATTTGCGCGGCGCTCGCGGGGGGCGCCCGGGCGCAGGCCACGGGCGGGCTGGGCCTGGTGGTCGAACGCGCCGACGGGGCGCTGGTGGTGGTCGATCACACGCGCCGCGAAGCGATCGGTCGCATCGAGGGGCTGGGCGATCTGAGCCATGCGAGCCTTGTCTATTCCCCGGACGAGCGTTTCGCCTACGTGTTCGGCCGCGATGGCGGGCTGACCAAGGTCGATATCCTCGCGCGCGCGGTGGTCGGCCGCGTCATGCAGGCGGGCAATTCCATCGGCGGGGCGATCTCGGACGACGGGCGCTACGTGGCGGTGTCGAACTACGAGCCCGGCGGCGTGCGCGTTTTCGACGCCGACACGCTGGAAATGGTGGCCGACATTCCCACCGGATCGAAAACGGTGGGTCTGGTGGACATCCCCGGCACGCGCTTCGTGTTCTCATTGTGGGACCGGGGCGAGACGTGGATCGCCGATCTGTCGGCGGAAACGCCCGAGATCACCAGGATCGCCGGCATGGGCGCCAACCCCTACGACGCGCTGGTGACGGCAAACGGGCGCACCTATATTGCGGGGCTGTTCGGCGCCGACCACCTGAGCGCGCTGGACCTGTGGCAGGACGACCCCCGGCCGCGGCCCATCCTGCCCGGCTATGCCGATGGGCGCGAGGGGCTGCCGGTCTACAAGATGCCGCACCTGGAGGGCTGGGCGCTGGCGGGGCGTGAATTCGCCCTGCCCGCCATGGGCCAGCACGAGGTGTTGTGGGTCGATGCCCGCACGCTCAAGGAAACCGGGCGCACCCCCACTCACGGACAGCCCGTTTTCGCCATGGCACGGCCCGATGGCCGCCATGTCTGGGTGAACTTCGCACACCCGAAGAACGACACCATCCAGGTGATCGACACGCTGACCAAGCGGGTCGTTCACGAGTTCAAACCCGGCCCGGGGGTATTGCACATGGAATTCACCCCAAGGGGCCATGAGGTATGGCTGTCGGTACGCGATGCCGACAAGGTGATGGTCTACGATACCGAGACCTTCGAAAAGCTGGGCGAGATCGATGCGCGCAGCCCTTCGGGCATCTTCTTTACCGCGCGCGCGCACCGCACGGGGCTTTGAGGGATGGACCGCTTCGCCGATCCCGTCGACCGGGCGCTGCTCAACGACTGGCAGCGCGGCTTTCCGGTCACCTTCCGGCCCTTCGGCGCGCTGGCGCAGCAGCTTGGCACGAGCGAAAGCGACGTGATCGCCCGGCTGCGCGCCAAGCGGGCGGCGGGACAGATCACCCGCGTCGGCGCGACGGTCGCGCCCAACACAATCGCCGCCAGCACGCTGGCCGCCGTCGCCGCGCCCGAGCATCTGGTGGAGGAGGTGGCGCAGATCATCGCGGCAGAGCCGGGCGTGAACCATTCCTACCTGCGCGAGCACGACTGGAACCTGTGGTTCGTCGTCACCGGCCCGGACCGGGCGCATGTCGCCGCCACGCTGGCAAGGATCGGCGCGCAGAGTGGGTTGCGGGTGCTCGACCTGCCGCTGGTGCGGCCCTTCAACTTGGACCTGGGCTTTGACCTGCGCGGCGGCGGGGTCGACGCGGCGCAGGCCGTGCCGCCGCCCGACACCGGCCAACTGCGCCCGGGCGACCGCGCCCTGCTGCAGGCGCTGACGCACGGCCTGCCGTTGCAGGCGCGGCCCTACCTGGCGCTGGCCACGCGGCTGGGCCGCGACGTGAACGATGTCATGGCGCGCATCCGGGCGCTTTGCGCGGCGCGCGTCATCAGCCGGTTCGGCATCATCGTGCGCCACCGCGCCCTGGGCTGGCGTTCCAACGCGATGGTGGTGTGGGACTTGCCCCATGACGCGATCACGCGCGCCGGGCCGCTTCTGGCCGCGCAACCGGGCGTGACGCTGTGCTACGAGCGCCGCCCGGCCAAAGGTGTGTGGCCCTATCGGCTCTATTCGATGATTCACGCCCGCAACCGGGCCGAAGCGCTGGCGCATATCGACGCCGCCGCGGCCCTGCCGGCGCTGCGGGACGTGCCGCACCTGGCGCTGTTTTCCAGCCGCTGCTTCAAGCAGACCGGCGCCATGGTGGCCGCGGAAAGGACACGCGCATGACCCTTGATGCCACCGATCGGCTGATCCTCAATCGCCTGCAGGAGGGCCTGCCGATTGCGCCCGACCCGTTCGGGACCGTGGCGGGGGAACTGGGGCTGGACACGACCGACCTGATCGCCCGGCTGGCGCGGATGAAGGCCGCGCGCGTGATCACCCGGTTCGGCCCGTTCTTCGATGCCAGCGCCATGGGCGGGGCGTTCTGCCTGTGCGCAATGGCGGTGCCGGCGGACGAATTTGAGGCGGTCATGACAAAAGTCAATGCCTACAGCCAGGTGGCGCACAATTATCAGCGCGACCACTGGCTCAACATGTGGTTCGTCCTGGCAACCGAAACCGAGGACGAGATCGGGTCGGTGGCCGCGTCCCTTGCCCGGGAAACGGGGTACGATGTGCTCCGTTTCCCAAAACTCAGGGAATTCTTCATTGGCTTCAGGGTCGCCGCATGAGCATCGACGCCACCGATCGCCGCATCATCGCCGCCACCCAGGCCGGCCTGCCGCTGGTGCCCGAGCCATATGCGGCGGTTGCCGCGGGGCTGAGCCTGCCCGAGGCCGAGTTGTGCGAACGGCTGCGCAGCCTTCAGGCGCGCGGCGTCATTCGTCGTATCGCCGCGGCGCCCGACCACTATGCCCTGGGGCTGGTGGCCAACGGCATGTCGGTCTGGGATGTGGACGACGCGCAGGTAGGCGCCCTGGGGGCGCGGGTGGGCGCGCTGGATTGCGTCAGTCACTGCTACGAGCGCCCGCGCGCCCTGCCCGACTGGCCCTACAACCTGTTCGCGATGATCCACGGGACCAGCCGCCATGAGGTCGAGCAAAAGCGCGCGCAAATCTCCGCGCTGCTCGGCGATGCCTGCCGGGGCGGAGATATCCTCTATTCCACGCGCATCCTCAAGAAAACCGGGCTGCGTCTGCGGCCCAAGGAGGGCTGAGATGTTCCGCCTCACCGACTACATGCAACAACTGATCACACCCACGCCGCCGCCGCGCCCGCGCGCGGCCGCGACCGTCAGGCCGGTGGTGATCTGGAACCTTACCCGGCGCTGCAACCTGCGTTGCCGGCACTGCTATACCGTTTCTGCCGACGTGGATTTCCCCGGTGAGCTGTCGCACGACCAGGCGTTGGCAACGCTCGACGATCTGGGCGATTTCGGCGTGCCTGCGCTGATCCTGTCGGGGGGCGAGCCGCTGGACAGGTTCGACTTCTTCGATCTGGCCCGGGCGGCGCGGCCCAAGGTGCGGATGCTGGCGCTGTCCACCAACGGCACGAAGATACACGGGCAGACCGCCGACCGCGTGGCCGAGATCGGCTTCGAATATGTCGGCATCTCCATCGACGGTATCGGCGCCACCAACGACTGGTTCCGCGGCGTCGACGGCGCCTTCAACGACGCGGTGCGGGGGGTGCGCGAATGCAGGGCGCGCGGCATCAAGGTGGGGCTGCGATTCACGCTGACGCGCGACAATGCCGGGCAACTGCCAGACCTGCTGCGGCTGTGCGACGACGAAGGCGTGGACAAGTTCTACCTGTCGCACCTCGTCTACGCGGGCCGTGGCGACAAGAACCGCGGCGAGGATGCGGTACACGATCACACGCGCGCGGCGCTCGATACGCTGATCGCGCGGGGCTGGCAGGCAGCGACGGGGCAGGCGCCGCTCGACATCGTCACCGGCAACAACGATGCCGATGCCGTCTACCTGCTGCGTTGGGCCGAACGGCATTTCGATGCGGCCAGCGTGGCGCATCTGCGCGCGCACATGCAAGCATGGGGCGGCAATTCCTCCGGCCTGGGGGTGGCCAATATCGACACGCTGGGGCGGGTCCACCCCGATACCTACTGGTCGGACTACACCGTCGGCAACGTCAAGACGGCGCGGTTTTCCGATCTGTGGACGGGCGACGACCCGATGCTGGCCCATTTGCGCCGCCGCCCCCGCCCGCTCAAGGGGCGCTGCGGGGCCTGCGCCTACCGGTCGGTGTGCGGCGGCAATACCCGCATCCGCGCGCTGCAACTGACCGGCGATCCCTGGGCCGAGGACCCGGCGTGCTACCTCGACAACGCCGAGATCGGCCTGCCCGAGGCCGACCGGCTGACCGTCACGCCATTCCGGGGGAAACGCCATGATCCGGCGCACCGTTTTCAGTAGCGCGCTGGCGCTGGCCGGGGCGCTGGCCCTGTCGCCGGCGGCGCAGGCGGGGCCGGGGGCGGCGGCGCTTTACCGCGATCATTGTGCCGAATGCCATGCCAAAAGCCGCCTGGGCGGCACCGGGCCGGCGCTGATTCCGCAAACGCTGAAACGCATGCGCGGGCCGAAGGTGGCGCAGGTCATCGCCAGGGGGCGCGCGGCCACGCAGATGCCCGGCTTTGCCGACACGCTGAGCGAATCCGAGATAGCCGACCTGGCCGCCTACCTGGAAGCCCCGCTGGCGCAGGTGCCGGAATGGGGGGCGCAAGAGATTGCCGGGACGCGCACGCTCGACCCCGGATATGCGCCGGCCGCCGCACCGTTGTTCAAGGCCGACCCGCTGAATATCACGCTGGTGGTGGAAACCGGCGATCATCATGTCAGCGTGCTGGACGGCGATACCTTCAAGGTGCTCGACCGTTTCGCGACCCCCTTCGCCGTACATGGCGGGCCGAAATTCAGCCCCGGGGGGCGCTTTGTCTTCATCATGTCGCGCGACGGCTGGGTGCAGAAATACGATATCTGGTCGCTGCAAGAGGTCGGCCGCGTGCGCGCCGGGCTCAACAGCCGCAACATCGCCATCAGCCGCGACGGCAAGTGGCTGGCAGTGGCCAACTACCTGCCGATGACGCTGACGATCCTGTCCACCGCTGACCTGGGCGTGAAAAGGGTGATGCCGGTGGTGGGCAAGAGCGGGCGCAAGAGCCGTGTCTCGGCCGTCTACCAGGCGCCGCCGCGCGACAGCTTCATCCTGGCACTCAAGGACGTGCCGGAAATCTGGGAAGTGGCCACAGACCCCAACGCCGACCCGGTCTACGAGGGGTTCGTGCATTCGCGCGAAAAGGGGATGGTCGAGGCGCTGCCATCCTCGCAGGGGCTGTTCGCGCGCCGACGGATCATGCTGGGCCAGCCGCTCGATGACTTCTTCTTCACCGACGACTACCGCAACCTTGTAGGCGCGGCACGGGACTCTGGGCGCGCGGTGGTGGTCAACCTCAATGTCGGCCGCGAGATCGCAGACCTGCCGCTGCCGGGGATGCCGCATCTGGGGTCGGGCATCTCGTGGCGGCGCGCCGGCCGGCGGGTGATGGCCACGCCGCACCTGCGCGAGGGGATGCTTTCGGTGATCGACACCGAAACCTGGAAACCGGTGACCACAATCGAAACCAAAGGCCCGGGATTTTTCCTTAGAAGCCACGAGAACACGCCCTACCTGTGGGCCGATGTCTTTTTCGGGCCGAACCGCGACGCGATGCATGTGATCGACAAGCAGAGCCTCGATATCGTCAAGACCCTGCGGCCGGTGCCTGGGGCGACGGTGGCACATGTGGAGTTCACCCGCGACGGCAGCCACGCGCTGGTCTCGGTGTGGGAAGACGACGGCGCGGTGATCGTCTACGATGCCGCCACGCTGACGGAAGTCACCCGCCTGCCGATGCGCAAACCCTCGGGGAAATACAATGTCTTCAACAAGATCACCTTCTCGGAAGGCACCAGCCACTGACCCCGCCGCCATCGTGGTAAGCCACGGCCAGCCCGGCGATCCCGACCCGGCCGAAGCGACACTGGCGGCGTTCGCAGCGCAGGTGGCGCACGCCCTGCCCGGCTGGCATGTGGGTTCGGCCACGCTGGCAAGGGAAGGCGCACTCGACGCCGCGCTTGCGGCGGCCGGGTCGGCGCCGCTGGTCTATCCGCTGTTCATGACCGAGGGCTGGTTCACCGGCGACAACCTGCGCGCCCGCCTCGCCACCGCCCCCGACGCGCGGCTGCTGCGCCCGTTGGGCGTGTCGCCCGACCTGCCGGCGCTGGCCGCCGATCTGCTGCGCGAGGTGCTGGCGCGCCAGGGCTGGCAGGCAGAGACGGCGCAATTGCTCATCGCCGGGCACGGGTCGGGGCGCAGCCCCAATTCGGCGCGCGACACGCGCGCCTTCGCGCAAGGCTTGGGCGAACGTCTGCCGCTCGCCGAGGTACGCGTGGGCTTCATCGAGGAGCCGCCCTTCCTGGCCGACGCCGCCGCCGGGATGGGGACGCAAGCGATCTGCCTGCCGTTCTTTGCCGCCCGCGGCGGGCATGTGACGGGCGATATCCCCGAGGCGCTCGACAAGGCGGGTTTTCAGGGGCCGCGGCTCGACCCGATCGGCTGCGCCGCGGGCGTGCCGGAACTGGTGGCGCGGGCGCTGGAAAGCGCGCGGGTGGCGACATGACTGCGCAAGGCGACAACCGGAGCGACGGGCCGCGCACGGGGCGGCTTTACCTGCTGCTGTACCCGTTCACCGCGCTGGCGGTGGCGATCAACCTGTTCATGCTGGGGTTGTTGTGGCAGGCGGTGGGGCTGCCGGCGCTGTCACCCGTCGCCGCGCTGTTGACGAGCATCCCGCTGGGGCTGCCAATCAACTGGTGGGTGACGAAATGGGTGCGCGGCCTGATCGACGAGGCCGAGGGGCGCCGCTGACCCTTTGCCCGGTCCATGCGCCCTACCGCCCCGCCAGCGTGCGCAGGCGCGGCCAGAACAGTTCGACCAGCACGCAGCTTGTCACCAGCACGATCGCCAGCACCTGCAACGGCGTCGGGTAGGAGGCGAGGATCAGCACCGCCAGCACCGCCGCGATCACCGGCTTGAGGAAGAACAGGTACGAGGCGCGCGTGATGTCGGGCGCCGCCGACAGCCCGCCGAACCACATCAACTGCGTCACCGTGGTGTTCCACAGCGCCAGGATGACCAGGGACCACGCCGCCAGCGCCGGCTTGTCGACGATGCTGGCGGGGTTGACCCACTTGCCCCAGGCCGCGCCGACCAGCAGCCACAACCCGATGCCGCCGGTCATCATCGTCAGCGCGATGATCTTCAGCCCCCCGTGGCGCGCCATCACCGGTTTGACCAGCACCGCGTAGAATGACCCCAACGCCGCGCAGCCCGTGGCCAGCAGAACGCCGGGCAGCGTGCCCACCCCGCCTGCCAGCGCGTCGAGCGCGCCATCGGTCAGCAGCACGGCAATGCCCAGCAAGGCCAGGATGCCGGTCGCGATCTTTACCGTGCCGGGATGCACGCCGTTGACCACCCAGTTGGCCAGCCCGACGAAGATCGGGATGGTGGTGGTGACGGTGGCCACCTGGATGACGGTGGCGTAATCCAGCGCCCAGTGGAAGAACAGGTAGGTGACGGTCACACCCATCAGCGACAGCCAGACGATATGCAGCCCCTCGCGCCGCAGAGGTGTTATCAGGTCGCGGCTGTCGCGATGCATGAGCGCCCAGAGGATCAGCCCGAAACCGCCCAGCAAATAGCGCCAGACAGAGGTTTCCGGCCCACCGACGCCGCCCAGCTTGGCGAAGAACTCGGAACTCGCGTGCCCGGCCACGCCGATCAGAACCGCCGGGTAGGCCCATTTCTCGGGAATGTTCATGCGCCGGTCTCCGCGCCGAAGCGTGCCAGGCTGTCGGCCAGCCGTGCCGGGGCCTCCTGCGGCAGCAGGTGCCCGGCCTGGGCCCAGTCCTCGCGCCGCGCGTCGGGGAGTTGCGCATAAAGCCTGTCCACGATCTCGCGGTCGAGAAACACCCGGTCCTGCAAGCCGGTGATCACCAGCGTGGGCAGGGAAAGCGCGCTGTAATCGAGCGCCCAGTCGGTGTGCGCGGCATTGCGCATCAGGTTCATGTGCCCGTGTTCGGGTGGAAGCGGGGTGTAGTCACCATTGAGAAAGTTCTCGCGCGCCCGGGCGGCGAAATCGGCGTTCACCAGCAGCGGGAACAGCGCGTCCATGAACAGCCCCACACCGCCATGCGCAACGATGCGCGCCATGGCGTGGTTAACCCAGTCGATGCGCGGGCCGATCTCGCGCAGGGTGTTGAGCAGCACCAGCCCCTCGGCCTTTGCCCTGCCCAGCACCGCGCGCGCCGCGTAAAGCCCGCCGATGGACAGGCCCACCAGAATCGGCCGGGCGGGGCGCAATTCGGCCAGCAGCCGCCCCAGGTCGGAAACTATGACTGCGTCGGTCAACTCAAGCCCCGGATCGAAGGGCGAGTCGGCCTGACCGCGGAAATTCCAGCTCAACGTGCCGAAACCCGCCTCGCGCAGCGCCGGGGCGACGGCGGCCTCCCAGGCTTCGGTCGAGCCGGTGAGCGCGTTGACAAAAACGAAGGTCGGCGCCCCGTCGCGGGCGGGTGCATGGTGCAGGTAATAGAGCGCGTCACGATGGCTGAGCGTGAGGTGCATCGACATCTCCTCCTCCGGGCAGACCCCACGGGCATGGCAATATCCGGCTTGATGGAGCCATGCGGGCCGACCCAAGTCCTTGCAGATCGACCACAGAACGGCGCAAGGCGCAAGGCCGATGGGCGCGGTAGCATCGGCTCAGCCGATGAGCGTGCACAGGTAGCGGCCGTAGTCGTTCTTTTCGAACTGGCTGGCCCGCTCGGACAGCGCCGCGGCGTCGATCCAGCCTTTGGCGAAGGCGATCTCGTCGGGGCTGCCGGTTTGCAGCCCCTGGCGGGTTTGCAGGGTGCGCACGAAATTTCCCGCGTCCAGAAGGCTGGCATGGGTGCCGGTATCGAGCCAGGCATAGCCGCGGCCCATGGTTTCGACGGTCAGCGTGCCCTCGGCCAGGTACATCTCCAGCAGCGCGGTGATTTCCAGCTCTTCGCGGCCCGAGGGAGTGACCCGCGCGGCCTTTTGCGGCGCCGTGCCGTCGAGGCAGTAAAGCCCGGTCACCGCGTAATGCGAGGGCGGGTTTTGCGGTTTCTCCACGATCCCGCGCACGTTTCCGGTCGCGTCGAAATCGACCACGCCGTAGCGTTCCGGGTCGGCCACCCGGTAGCCGAAGACGGTGCCGCCTGCGTGGCGCGACGTTGCCCTTGCCAGCATTTCGGGCAGGCCGTGACCGAAAAAGATGTTGTCGCCCAGCACCATCAGCGACGGTGCGCCGTCCAGAAACCCCTCGGCCAGCGTGTAGGCCTGCGCCAGCCCGTCGGGCGAGGGCTGGGTGATGTAGCCAAGCCGGATGCCCCACTGGCTGCCGTCGCCCAGCACGCGGCGGAACTGGTCGGCGTCCTCGGGCGTGGTGATGACGGCGATGTCGCGGATTCCGGCCAGCATCAGCACCGAAAGGGAATAATAGATCATCGGCTTGTCGTAGACCGGCAGAAGCTGTTTCGACACGCCGAGGGTTACGGGATAGAGCCGCGTGCCTGAGCCGCCGGCGAGGATGATGCCCTTGCGATCTGTCATGGCGTTCCTTTCAGTTCCTCTATGACCGCGTCGAGCGCGGCGCGCCAGTCGGGTTGCCCGAGGCCGAAAGCGGCCCGCGTCGCGGCACAGTCGAGCCGCGAGTTGAGCGGCCTGCGCGCCGGGGTGGGGTAATCGGCGGTGGAAATGCCGGTTATTGCCACGTCGCGCCCGGCCATGGCGAAGATCGCCTCGGCAAAGCCTTTCCAGCTCACGTCCGGCGCGCCGGAAAAGTGGTAGATACCGCTCTTGCCCGGATCGGCGCGCAGCGCCTCGGCGATGGCCAGGCAGGCGCGGGCGATATCGGCGGCGGGCGTCGGACCGCCGATCTGGTCATCGACGATGTTCAGGGCGTTGCGGGCTTGCGACAGACGCAGCATGGTGCGCACGAAATTGCCCCCGTGCGCCGAGAACACCCACGAGGTGCGCACGATGGCATGAGTGCCGCCGGCCTGCGCGATGGCGCGTTCGCCGGCCAGCTTGGACCGGCCATAGGCATTGATGGGGGCGGGGATATCCTCGGGGCGCCACGGGGCTGCGCCGCCGCCGTCGAAGACGTAATCGGTCGAGACATGCACCAGCGGAATGCCCAAGCCTGCGCATTCACGCGCCATCGCGCCGGGGGCGTCGGCATTGATGGTGGTGGCCAGCGCCTCCTCCGTCTCGGCACGATCGACGTCCGTATAGGCGGCGGTGTTGATGACGGCGGCGGGGGCATGGGCGCGAATGGCCTCGGCGCAGGCTCCCGGGTCGCTCAGATCGGCCGCGTCGCGGCCCAGGAACACTGCCCCGGGGGTCGCACGGGCCAGTTCGGCGGTCACCTGCCCGGTCTGTCCGAAAACCAGCAGGCTCATGCCGACAGGCCCCGCCTTTGGCCCGCGCCGTTTGGATCGAGCAGCGGGCGCCACCAGCCTTCGTTGGCGAGATACCACTCGACGGTGCGCTCCAGCCCTTCCTCCAGCGTCACCGATGGCCGCCATCCCAGCTCGGCCCGGATGCGGCCCGGGTCGATGGCATAGCGGGCGTCGTGGCCGGGACGGTCGGCGACGAAGGTTATCAGGTCGGCGTACTGGCCCTCCGCGCGCGGGCGCTTGCCGTCGAGGATGGCGCAGAGCGCGCGCACCAGTTCCAGGTTGCTGCGCTCGTTCTCGCCGCCGATATTGTAGCTGCGCCCCACAGCGCCCTGTTGCAGCACCCGCAGCAGCGCGTCGGCGTGATCCTCGACATATAGCCAGTCGCGCACGTTCGCGCCCTGCCCGTAGACCGGCAGTTGCCTGCCCGCCAACGCATTGAGGATCACCACCGGGATCAGCTTTTCGGGAAACTGGAACGGACCGTAATTGTTCGAGCAATTGGTCAGCACCGCCGGCAGGCCATAGGTGCGATGCCAGGCACGTACCAGGTGATCCGACGCCGCCTTGGAGGCCGAATAGGGGCTGCGCGGATCGTAGGGCGTGTCTTCGGTGAACTGCCCCTCGGGGCCGAGCGAGCCATAGACCTCGTCGGTCGAGATATGAAGGAAGCGGAACGTTTCGGGCCGCCCCTGCCCCACCCAATGGGCGCGCGCGGCTTCGAGCATGTTGTAGGTGCCGGTGATGTTGGTCTCAACAAAGGTGCCGGGGCCGTCGATGGAACGGTCGACATGGCTTTCGGCCGCCAGGTGCATGACCGCGTCGGGCGCATGCGTGGTAAAGATGCGGCTCAGCGCAGCACGGTCGCGGATATCCGCATGCTCGAAAGCGTAAAAGGGGCTGTCGGCCACCGCCGCCACGTTCTCGGGCCGGCCGGCATAGGTCAGCGCATCGAGGTTGACCACCTCATGCCCGCGCGCGATGGCCTGCCGCACCACCGCCGAGCCGATGAAGCCGCAGCCCCCGGTGACAAGCAGTTTCATGACGCGCGGCCCTCCCATGTGAAATATGCCGGCAGGTCGCGCAGGCGCGGCGCCGCGGCGTCCTTGTCCGACAGCACCGGCGCGGCCTCAAGCCCCCAGTCAATGCCCAGATCGGGGTCGTCGTAGCGCACGGCGGCGTCGCAGTCGGGGGCATAGTAATCCGAGCACTTGTAGATGACCTCGGTATCGGGCGCGCGCGTCACGAAGCCGTGCAGGAACCCTTCGGGGATCAGCAATTGCCGGCCGTTGTCAAAACTCAGCTCGACCCCCACCCAGTGCCCGAAAGTGGGGCTGGCGTGGCGGATGTCGACGGCCACGTCGAAAAAGGCCCCGCGCCCGCAGCGCACCAGCTTGGCCTGCGCGTGGGGCGGGGCCTGGAAATGCAGCCCCCGCAATGTGCCCGCCTGCCGCGACAGCGAATGGTTGTCCTGCACGAAGTCGATGTCGATGCCGGCCGCGGCCATCCGCCGACGGTTCCAGCTCTCGGAAAAGAACCCCCGCGCATCCGCGACGCGCGCAGGCTCGATGATCAGAACGCCCGTCAGGGCGGTTTCCTCGACCTTCATGCCGGGTTTCCCTCGATCCGTTGCTTGGCGGTCGCGATGCGGTGCGCGCGCATGATGCGTGCTGCGGCGCAGATCGGCAAGCCGGATCGCCGCCGCGGCGCACGCACCGGCAGCGCCGGCACGCGCCCTGATCGCGAATGCGCGCCATGCGAATCAATCTGCGCGCGCATCGTCCACGGGGCATGTCCAGACGCGGTTCCCGACGTGCCAGCGCGCCACCATCGGGTTTTTTCTGTTGTGTTTTCTGGTGGTGGTTGGGGTTGGTTTGGGTGTTTGTTTGTTTTTTTGCGTCTGACGTGGCCTGGGTACAACGACTGGGTCGGGATTGTCTTCGGCGGGCATTTTTCCGGTTCAATGGCGGTTTTTTTGCGCTAGTGTTCCGAGTCTGACGCTTCCTACCTATTTCCACGGATTTCATCGAGAGCGTCCAGCGCGCGACGTTCCCGGGTGAGGATATCTTCGGCGGTTTTGGTCCATTTGAAGGGCGTCGGCGTCGTGTTGTGCTGCGTCA
>NZ_JAGXFK010000058.1 GCF_024637375.1 Sediminimonas sp.
GCCTTCAGCATGCGAGGTCGGAGCGGACCGCCGATGGCGACGACGGTCGCCTGGGTCGAGCCCGACACCGCGCCGAACATGGTGCACGCGGCGGCGGTGGATACCGCCAGCCCGCCCTTGAGATGGCCGACGAAGGCCATCACCATGTCGATCAGCCGGCCGGCGGAATGGCCGCGTGTCATGATATCGGCGGCGAAGATGAACATCGGCACCGCGATCAGCGAGGCCGGGCGGATACCCGCCATCATCTGCTGGACCATGGTTTCCATCTGGCCCAGGCCGCCGAACAGCGAATAGAACCCCACGAAGGCGCCGACGATAAGCGGGATCATCATCGGAAAGCCCAGCAGCAGCAGGACGATCATGATCGAGAAAATGGTGATTGCCATGGCTCAGACCTCCTGCTCGTTTTCCTCATACCCCTCGATCACGTTGGTCGAGAGATAGATGTCTTTTTCAATGAGGTTCTTGATCGCGGTCAGCAGGTATTGCAGCCCGGTCATGAAAAAACCCACCGGAACCCAGACCAGGATGATCCAGACCGGAATTTGCAGCGATGGCAGGACACGCCCGCGCCCGGCCTGCGTCAGGATGTATTGCGTCGAATACCAGGCGAGGCCCAGCATGAAGACGGCCGTGACCAGCGAGATGATGATCATCATCACCTTGCGCGGCCTGGGCGGCAGCGCGTCGAAGATTGCCGACATGCGGATGTGCCGGCCCTGGCGGGCGGCATAGCTGATCCCCGCGAAGGTGACCAGGATGATGAGGATGCGGTTGAGTTCCTCGGAAAAGAACAGCGAGCTTTGAAATACGAAGCGGCCGACCACGTTCGAGATGGTATTGGCTGCCATCAGCAGAACGCCGGCCGCCAGCAGAACCGATTCGATGCGGCTGATCGCCGTGTCGATGGTGCCAAGAAAACCCGGCAGGCTGGATTTGTACTCTTCCAGCGGCGGGTCGTCGGTTCCCGTCGTGTCGGTCTGCGATTGCAATTGCGAAGAATGTTCTTCTGTCACCGGCCCGCCCCCGTGATGAATTGCGGATAATGCGACGCCCCCGCCGGGATGGCGGGGGCGCGAATTGCGGCGGTCTTACTCGCCGACCGCTTCGAGGTCGGCCTTGAACTGCTCAAGCAGTTCCTTGCCGCTGTCGCCGGTCATCTCGATGAACTTGTCCTCGACCTGCTCGGCAGCGGCCACGAACGGCGCGCGCTCTTCCTTGCTGAGCACGTTGACTTCCATCGACGGCTTGTCCTCCAGGATCTTTTCGAGGCTCTCCTGGTGCAGGCCCTTCTGGTAGCCGATGATGTGGTCGAAGGCCGTGTCGATGGCGCCCTGGATTACCTGCTGGTCCTCTTCCGGCAGACCGTCATAGAAATCCTTGTTGGCCATCACCGCGGTGGTGAAGTTGTTGTGGCCGATGCAGGTGATGACGTCTGTCACCTCGTACATCTTGGCGGATTCGATCCAGAACATCGGGTTTTCCTGGCCCTGGATGATACCGGTCTGAAGCCCGCCATAGACCTCGCCCCACGGCAGCGGCGTCGGCGTGGCGCCGAAGGCCTTGTAGTTTTCCACCAGGAGCGGGTTGGTCATCACGCGGACCTTGACCTCGTTGAGGTCCTCGGGCGAATGAACCGGTTCCTTCGTGGACATGCAGACTTCGCCCTCGGGGAACATGGTCAGCAGTTCCAGCCCCTGATCGGCGTAGAACTTGGGGAACATCTCGTTGATCGCCTTGGAGGTGCGGAAGAACTCGCCCAGCTTCTCGGTGTCCTGCGGCAGCAGGTAAGGCACGAAGAACACCTGCGCCTCGGGGATCAGCGAACCGGTAAAGCCGGGCGATTGGTCGACGAACTGCAGGATGCCGGCCTGGGTCTGTTCCATGGTGTCTGCGGATTCGCCCAGCGTACCGTAGGGGAACAGCTGGATGGTGTGGTCGGAATTGGCCTCGACCTCTTCCTTGAACTTGGTGGCGAAGACGCCCTGCACGTCGGTGATCGCCTCTTCGAAGGCATAGCGCCAGGTTTCGGCACCGGCGATGCCCGCGCTGGCCATCAGGGCCGCCGCGGCGGCGGTGCCGGTGAGAATGCGTTTCAGGTTGGTCATGGGTTTCTCCCTTGTTGCAAATCGGTTGTGGCATCGGCGTCTGCGCGCCGCTTTACTAGGCCAAGGACGCCCGAACGGGCGATCCCAAGCCATTGATACGCCGGGTCAGCCCAAGCGTCATGCGCGCACGCAAAGCCGGGAAGACACGCTTGATCGTGCCCGCCCGCCCGGCGAAAAACGCCGACCCACGGTGCCGTTCCACGATGCCATGGAAAAAGACCATGTCAACATTTGTGCCTGCACAACCGGTGCGGATGCGAAATCTTTCAGCCAATTCAGATGATTGGTCTGAATTCGGGCCGACATTCAGTCGTTTTTTCTGCACCTTTTCCAGGCGTCGACTGTTGCCCGCGCCGCCCCGGCCAGCATCAGAACGTCGATACCCACGGCCAGGAACCGCACGCCACGGTCGCGGTAGCGTGTCGCCGCCTCCGGGGCCAGCGCGAGGATTCCCGCCGCCTTGCCGGCAGCGGTGATGCGGTCGATGGCATCCCCGATCGCCGCCGTCACCGCTGGCGATTCGGTGTCGTCGCCATGGCCCATGTCGGCGGCCAGGTCGGCGGGGCCGATGAACACGCCATCGACGCCCTCGACGGCGAGGATCTCGTCCAGCGCGGCCAGCCCGGCGCGGCTTTCGACCTGCACCAGCAGACACATTTGCGCGTCAGCGGTGGCGAAATAGTCGGGAATCGCGGCAAAGCGCGACGCCCGCGCCAGCATCGCCCCCGACCCGCGCGTGCCCGCCGGCGGGTAACGCATCGCCTGCACCAGCGCGCGCGCCTGCGCGGCGCTTTCGACCATCGGGATCAGCAGCGTCTGCGCGCCGGCGTCGAGTACCCTCTTGATCATCCAGTGCTCGCCCGCCGGCAGGCGCACCACCGGGTGCGCCGCGCTGGCATCGAGCACCTGAAGCTGCGCCAGCGTGCTGCGCAGGTCGTTGGGCGCGTGTTCGCCGTCGATCACCAGCCAGTCGAACCCGGCGGTGGCCAGCACCTCGGTCGCGTAAGGCTCGGCGAAGGCCGCCCAGCAGCCCAGTTGCAGATCGCCGCGCGCCAGCGCCGCCTTGAACGGGTTGATCGGTGCGGGCATGTCAGTCCTCCTCGAGATTGCGGGCGGTTTCGGTGATCGTGCGATAGGCGGCGTCGATATCATCTTCGGTGCAATCGAACTGCCCGGCCTGGAAGCGGATCACGTAGCGGCCATCGACCCGCGTCTGGGTCAGGTAGATATGGCCGTCGTCGTTGATCCGGGTCAGCAGCGCCTCGGTCGTGGCGTCGGGGTCGGCGCCCGGCGGCGCGTACCGGAAGGTGAACAGCGACAGCACCGGCTCGGTCACGATCTCGAATCCGGGCGCGGCGCGCAGGCGCTCGGCCAGGTCGCGGCTCCAGGTGACATGGTTGCGGATCACCTGTCGCAGCCCCTCCAGCCCGTGGGCGCGGATCAGGAACCACAGCTTGAGCGCCCGGAACCGCCGGCCCAGCGGGATCGACCACTCGGAATAGTTGATCACCCCGTCGGCGCCATGGGTTTTCAGGTATTCGGGCTGTATCGCCAGGGTGCGCGTCAGGTCATCGGGGCTGCGCAGAAAATGCGCCGACAGGTCGAACTGCGTGCCCAGCCACTTGTGCGGGTTGAAGACCACTGAATCCGCCCCCTCGACCCCGGCCCAGAGGTCGCGGAATTCCGGGCAGATCATTGCCGAACCCGCCCACGCGGCATCGACATGGGTGAAAAGCCCGTGACGGCGCGCGACAGCGCAGGCGCCGGCCACGTCGTCGCAGGCGCCGGTGCCGGTGCCGCCGGTGCAGGCGATGATGCCGGCGGGCAGGTGGCCGGCTTTGCTGTCGGCCTCGATCGCGGCCTCCAGCGCGGCAATGCCCATGCCGCGCCGCGGGCCGTGCACGGGGATGCGCACCAGGTTGGCCTGGCCGATGCCACTGATCCAGATCGCCCGGTCGACCGAACTGTGCACCTCGGCCGAGGCGTAGACGCGCAGGCGCGGCTGGCCGGTGAGACCCTCGGCGTTGCCGCGCCAGTTCAATGCGCGCTCGCGCATCACCAGCACCGCGGCCAGCGTGGCGCCGCTGGCGCTGTCCTGTATCACGCCGTGGAATTCCGCCGGCAGGGCCACGGCCTGACGCAGCCAGTCCATCATCCGGGTTTCCATCTCGGTCGCCGCCGGCGAGGTCTGCCACAGCATGCATTGCGGGGCCATGGCGGTGATCAGGTTGTCCGCCAGCACCGCCGCGGGCGTGGCGTTCGACGGGAAATAGGCAAAGAAGCGCGGGTGTTGCCAGTGGGTGATGCCGGGCATCACGATGGTTTCGAAATCGGCGATGATGTCGTCCATCGGCTGCGCGGTCTCGGGCGGATGCGCGGGCAGGGCGGCGGCCACCTCGCCCGGCGCGGTCTGCGCCCGCACGGGGCGTTCGCGCAGCCCGGCATGGTAGCGCGCCGCCCAGTCGGCCGCCCATTTGCCCCATTTCGGAAATTCGCTCCAGCGCATCGCCGCCCTCATTGCCGGTTCAAGGCAAGGGGTAAGCCCGGCGGCGGCCGGGGGCAAGGGGCGGGGCCTTGAGATGCATGAGACGTGGGGGGCTGTCGTCCCTCACACCCCGAGGACATTTTTCGAGAGACGGAAAGGGTAGGGCGGGCGCGGTGCCGTTCAGCCGGTGGCGCGGCCGGGATCGCGGGCGGCGGCGAGCGCCTCGCGCAGCACGGCGCGGTCGCCGATGTGGTTGGCAAGGATCAGGATCAGCCGCGCGTTGAGCGCGTCGCTTTCTTCCTTGCTCAGCCCCTCGTGGGCGGCGAGCAGGTCGGCGTAGACGTCATCGGCTTGTGCCAGGTTGGGGGCGAGGGTCAGCGGCATGATGGGTCACTCCAATCCAAGGGCGCGGCGGATCGCGGCGCGGGTGGCGGATTCGTCGTAGGCGGGCCAGCGGGCGACGACGTGCTGATCGGGCCGCACCAGGTAGACGGCGGCAGGCGCGTCGCCGAGGTAGCGCTCGCGCAACGCCGCATGCGCATTGCCATCCACGTCGAGCGCCACGCGCCGCGCCACGACACCCGATTCCGACAGCGCGTCGGGCGCCTCGGCCCCCAGCGTGAGCAAGATGAAGCGCTCGCCGAGCTGGTCGAGCAGGAAGCCGTCGCCCGCCGGCGCGTCGGGGCACGGCGCGCCGGGGCGGGTGCGTGCCGGCGCGGCGGGAAGCGCGTCGTCCCCGGCGAGCGGCGAGCCGTCGTGCACGGCCGGCACCGACAGCCGCCCCGAATTGACCAGCGGGCGGGCGAAGGCGTGGTGTTCGGCCAGGTCGAGCACGGCATCGCGGAAGATGCGGCTGATGTCGGATTTCGGGGTGATGAAATCGGTCGAGCGCGAGGAATTGAGGATGTTCTCGTCGGCGGCCTGGATGCGCTCGGCGTCATAACTGTCGAGCAGCGTCTCGGGGGCGGTGCCGTCGATCACCAGCCCCAGCTTCCAGCACAGGTTGTCGGTGTCCTGAAGGCCGGAATTGGCGCCGCGGGCGCCGAACGGGCTGACCTGGTGCGCGGCGTCGCCGGCAAAGAGCACGCGGCCGTGGCGGAACCGCTCCATCCGGCGGCACTGGAAGGTGTAGATGCTGACCCATTCCAGTTCGAACTCGACATCATCGCCTAGCATCGCCTTGAGCCGGGGGATGACGTTTTCGGGTTTTTTCTCTTCTTCCTTGTCGATGTCCCAACCCAGTTGCAGGTCGATGCGCCAGACTCCGTCGGGCTGCTTGTGCAACAGCGCCGACTGGCCGCGGTTGAAGGGCGGGTCGAACCAGAACCAGCGTTCGGTGGGGAAGCCGGCGTCCATCACCACGTCGGCGATGAGGAAGTTGTCCTCGAACACGCGGCCGACGAAATCGAGCCCCATCATCGCGCGCAGCGGCGAACCGGCACCGTCGCAGGCGATCAGCCAGTCGGCTTCGAGGTCATAGGGGCCATCGGGGGTGTCGATGCCGAGCGTCACATGGTCGGCGTGCTGCGTGATCTCGCGCACCCTGTTGCCGCCGCGCAGCTCGATCGGGGCGCCATCGGCCTCCAGTTCGCGGACGCGCTCGACCAGGTACTGTTCGAAATAGTATTGTTGCAGGTTGATGAAGGCGGGGCGGCGGTGGCCGTCCTCGGGCAGGAGGTTGAATTCGAACACCTTGCGGTCGTCGAAGAACACCTTGCCGGTGTTCCACTGCACGCCCTTGTCCACCATGCTCTGGCCGCACCCGAGCCGGTCGAGGATTTCCAGCGGCCGCTTGGCGAAGCAGATCGCACGCGAGCCGAAGCTGACCTTGTCGTTGTCGTCCACGACCACCGCTTCGACGCCCTGCTGCGCGAGGTCGATCGCCGCGGCCAGCCCGACGGGTCCCGCACCCACGATCACCACCTTGCGGCGCGCGGGCGGCGTGGCGTCCTGGTCGGGGTGGCGCGCGTAAGGGTAGAGCGGGGTTTCGAAGATCTTGTTCATCGGTTTCCTCCCGAAGCGATGCGGTCGGCCGGTCACCGGGCCTTCAGCCTTGCAGTTGGTCCCACATTTCCAGGTCGCGCTCGGCCGTCCAGATGCGCGGGGTGTCGAGGCCGCGGGCCTCGTCATAGGCGCGGGCGACGTTGAAGGGCAGGCAATGCTCGTAGATCGCGTAATCGGCGAACTTGGGATCGCACTCGGCGCGCACAGCATCCCACGCCTCTTTCAACGTGCCGCCGCGGGCGGCGACGCGGGCCGCCGGGCGGTAGGTGCTGTCGACGAAATCGCGGGTGTTCTCGATCGCCTCGTTCACCCGTTCGCGCCCCATCAGCGCGTCGCCGCGCCCCGGCGCGATGGCGTCGACGTCGAACCACTTGATCGTGTCCAGCGTATCGCCCCAGTCGGCGAAATGCCCATCGCCGCAATAGCAGGCCGAGTGGTATTCGACGATGTCGCCGGTGAACATCACGTTCTGGTCGGGGACGTGGATGACGATGTCGCCC
This sequence comes from Sediminimonas sp., assembly GCF_024637375.1. GTDB lineage: Bacteria > Pseudomonadota > Alphaproteobacteria > Rhodobacterales > Rhodobacteraceae > Sediminimonas. Next base: position 7,101 of record NZ_JAGXFK010000058.1, read on the forward strand.
GCCGTATGGGCGCGACCCAGGTGCATCAGGTCCACCCGTCGGTTGCCGAGGTAGACGGTCATCGAGTCGTTGAAGGTGGTGGTGGGCCAGGTCAGGCCGGGGATGCTTTCATGCCCCTCGAACAGCCGCGGGAAGCGCTGGAACTCGCTGTCCCAGTCCTCCTGCCCGCGCTCGACGACCATGGCGCGGGCCATGTCCGACATGATGACCTGGCTGGCATCGTAGGCGCTGGCGCCCAGTACGCGCACGGCGTGGTAATGGGTGAGCGCGACATGGGTGATGGGCTTGTCGGTGACGCCGCGCACGCAGTCGATCACCTTGTGCGCCAGCCGCGGGGTGGCCTGCGCCTCGACGATCATCACGCTGTCGTCGCCGATTATGACGCCCGAGTTGGGGTCGCCCTCGGCGGTGAAGGCGTAGATGCCCTCGCCCACTTCGGTGAACGAGGTTTTCTTTTCTGTCATGTCGCCTTGCGATGCGAATGCCTTGGCCATGGGTGCGTGTCCTTTCAAACGGGGCCGCCGGCGGCGATGTCGGGTGCCTCCGGCGGGAGTATTTGTGGAAAGATGAAGCGGTTATCGGGCATAGGGGTTTTCGAGCGCCGGCAGAACCTTGCCCGCGCAGGTGCCGAATCCGATGGTGTAGCCATCGCCGTGGCAGCGCCCGTGCAGAGTGACGGTGTCGCCGTCCTCGATGAAGGCGCGTTGCTCGCCGGTATCGAGCGTGATCGGCTCCTTGCCGCCCCAGGAAAGTTCCAGCAGGCTGCCGCGCTGGTGCTTTTCGGCGCCCGAGATGGTGCCAGAGCCGAGCACGTCGCCCGGCGTCATCGGGCAGCCGCTGGTGGTGTGGTGCGCCAGTTGCTGGGCCGAGGAATAGTACATCTCGCGGTAATTGGTGCGGGCGATTTCGGACGCCTTGCCGCTTTCGGGGGCCAGCGTCACGGCGAGGTCGATGTCGTAGAGCATCGGCCCGGTGTCCTTGAGGTGGTCGAGCAGTTCGACCTCGCGCGGCGGGCAGGGGGCGCGGAAGGGCTCCAACGCGGCGGCGGTGACGATCCAGGGGCTGATGGAGGTGGCGGTCGCCTTGGCCTGGAAGGGGCCGAGTGGCTGGTATTCCCAGGCCTGGATATCGCGCGCCGACCAGTCGTTGAGCAGCACGTAGCCGAAGATCATCGCGTCGGCCTCGTCCACCGTCACCGGGCCGTCGCCGGGCTGGCCGACGATGGCGCCCATCTCCAGCTCCAGATCGAAACGCCGGCAGGGCAGGAAGGCGGGTTTGTCGTGGTCGGGCGACTTGAGTTGTCCCCAGGGGCGGCGCACGTCGGTGCCCGAGACCACCACCGAGGAGGCGCGCCCGTTGTAGCCGATGGGGATGTGCAGCCAGTTGGGCGGCAACGCGTTTTCGGCGCCGCGGAACATGGTACCCACGTTGGTGGCGTGGTGGCGGCCGGCGTAAAAGTCGGTGAATTCCGACACGAGGACCGGCAGGTGCATCTCGGCCCGGCCTGCGGCACCAAAAGTGGCTCGGCCGCGGCGCGATCAGGGCTGCCCTCGCGCAGGATTTCGCTCAGCCGGGCGCGCAGGGCGGCCCACAGCTCGGGGCCTTCCTCCATCACCTCGTTCCAGAACGGCACGTCGAAAAGCGGCACCTCGGCCAGCGCGATCAGCCCGGCCTCCTCGGCGGCGCGGCAGTCGAGGATCATGTCACCGATCGCCACCCCGCAGCGCGGGTCGAGCGTGTCGGTCGAGAACACCCCGTAGGGCAGGTTGTTGAGCGGGAACGGGTGGTCGGCGGCATTGGCCGCGGCCACCCAGGATTTGAGCAGGGTCATGTCGGTGTCCTTGTCAGGTCAGCGGGTGTGCCCCACCCTACGGCCGAACCGCGGGGCGGGGAAAGCCCTGGCGCGGGGTCACTTGCGGCCCGGCATGCCGTCGAACTTCTTTTCGATCCCATCCCAGCAGTGGATGTAGTCGTCCTGCAACGGCGCTTCGTTCGCGGCGAAGGCGGTCAGGTGCTGCGGGAAGCGGGTTTCGAACATAAACGACATGGTGTTGTCGAGCTTCTCGGGCTTGAGATCGGCGTTCGACGCCCCCTCGAACGCGTCGCGGTCGGGGCCGTGGGGCAGCATCATGTTGTGCAGGCTCAGGCCACCAGGGACGAAGCCCTGCGGCTTGGCGTCGTACTGGCCGTAGATGTTGCCCATCATCTCGGACATGATGTTCTTGTGATACCATGGCGGGCGGAAGGTATCTTCCATCACCATCCAGCGTTCGCGGAACAGCACGAAATCGATATTGGCGGTGCCCGGCACGCCCGAAGGCGCGGTCAGCACGGTAAAGATCGACGGGTCGGGGTGGTCGAACAGGATCGCGCCGATGGGGCAGTAATTGGTGAGGTCGTATTTCACCGGCGCGTAGTTGCCGTGCCAGGCAACCACGTCGAGCGGGCTTTGCCCGATCTCGCAGGAATGGAACTGACCGCACCACTTGATCGTCAGCGTCGAGGGCGTCTCGCGGTCTTCGAAGGCGGCGACGGGGGTCTTGAAGTCGCGCCGGTTGGCCATGCAGTTGGCACCGATCGGGCCGCGGCCGGGCAGCTCGAACTTCTGACCGTAGTTTTCGCACACGAAGCCGCGGGCGGGGCCTTCCAGCACCTCGACCCGGTAGACCAGCCCGCGCGGGATGACGGCGATTTCCTGCGGGCCGATGTCGATGATGCCCAGTTCGGTGGCAAAGCGCAGCCGGCCTTCCTGCGGCACCACCAGCAATTCGCTGTCGGCGGAGAAGAAATAGGCATCCTCCATCGAGGCGGTGACCAGGTAGATGTGGCTGGCCATGCCGACCTGGGTGTTGACGTCGCCGGCGGTGGTCATGGTGCGCATGCCGGTGAGCCAGGTCAGTTGCGTGCCATCGCCGGGCAACGGCACCGGATCCCAGCGGTATTGCCCTAGGCTGATCACGTCGGGGTCGACATTGGGCGCCGATTTCCAGTGCGGCAGGTCGATCTTTTCATAGCGCGAGGAATGTTTCACGCTGGGTCGGATGCGGTAGCACCAGGTGCGTTCGTTCTGGTGGCTGGGCGCGGTGAAGGCGGTGCCGCTGAGTTGCTCGCCGTAGAGGCCGTAATTGCATTTCTGCGGGCTGTTCATCCCCTGCGGCAAGGCGCCGGGCAGCGCCTCGGTCTCGAAATCGTTGCCGAAGCCGGGCATGTAGCCCGGCGTCGTGCCGGTGGGGGTGGGGGCCTGGATGATGCTTTCGGGCACTGTATCGAGAGTCATGGCGTCTCCTCCTTTGTTGCTTGCGTTGTTAACGGTTGTTTTTGTAACTAACAAGGGCAGGAGGCTCACATGAACGGCGATGACGATTTCGATCTGCAGGATTTCCTGCCCTATCTTCTCAATCAGGCGGCCGAGGAAAGCAGCCTGGCCTTTCAGCAGATATACAAGGACCGCTACGGCATGTTGCGCACCGAGTGGCGGGTGTTGTTCCATCTTGGCCTTTACGGGCGCATGACCGCGCGCGAGATTGGCCGCATGTCCAAGATGCACAAGACCAAGATCAGCCGCGCGGTGGCGAAACTGGCTGAACGCCGGTTCCTGACCCGCCGGCGCGATGTCGACGACCGACGGCTTGAATACCTCGAACTCACGGCGGCGGGGCAGCGCGCCTATCGCGACCTGCGCGGCGTGGCGATGGCATACGATGCAAACCTGGCGGCGCAATTTTCGCCGCGCGACGTGGCGACGCTCAAGCGGATGCTGCAGGCGCTTGCCGGGGGCGCGGAATGAGCGACCAGGCCAAGGGGCTCATGATCACCACGCTGGCGGTGCTGATGGTGGTGCCCGATTCGCTGTTCGTGCGGCTGATCGGGGCCGATGCGCTGGTGATCGCGTTCTGGCGTGGCGTGGTATCGGGCGGGCTGATCCTGCTGGGGGTGCTGGTTTGGCAAGGCGTGCAGCCCTACCGCGCGTTGCCCGGCACCGGGGTCAGCGGGGCGATCTACGTGCTGGCGGTGGGCGCGGCGGGGGTGCTGTTCCCGCTTGCCGTCAGCCTGACCAGCGTTGCCAACGTGGTGTTCATCATCGCCGCGCTGCCGGTTTTCGCGGCGCTTTATTCGCGCATCTTCCTGGGCGAGGCGATATCGCGGCGCATGGTGCTGACGATGATCGCGGTGGCGGTGGGGCTGGCGATTCTGGGCTATGGCTCGGCCGAGACGCGCGGCGCGCACTGGACGGGCGATGTGACGGCGCTGGGGGTGGCGGCGCTGTTCGCGGCGGGGCTGACCGCAGCGCGCAAGGTGCGCCGCGTGTCCATGGTGGCGGCGGTGCCGGTAGGCTACCTGGGCGCCTCGGCGTTGCTGTGGCCTTTCGTGGACCCGCTAAGCATTCCCGATGGGCAATGGCACCTTGTCGCCTTTCACGGCGCCTTCATCGCCGGCAGTTCGATGGGGCTGGCGCTGGGTCCGCGTTACATCCCCTCGCCCGAAGTGGGGCTGCTGATCTTGCTGGAATCGGTGCTGGCACCGCTGCTGGCATGGATGGTGGTGGGCGAGGATCCGGGGCCCTATGCCCTGGTCGGCGGCGCGGTGGTGATCGGGGCGCTGGCAGTGTCGAACGCGGTGGCGCTGAGCCGGCGGAAAGGGCGGGTTTGAGCACGTTGCAGGCATTGCCCCTGCCCGGGAACGGAGTCCCCTCCGCTCGCATGGCGCCCTTGGAGGCGCTCAGAAATCCACGCTGACGCCGGGCAGGTTCAGTGCCTTGATCAGGTCGCGCAATTCTTGCCGGGCAGCGACGTTGGAGATGTTGAGCTGCTTGACGCCCACGTCCTTGAGATCGAGCAGCGTCAGCCCGCGCGGAAACAACTCGCGGAACACCACCCGTTCGTGAAAGCCCGGCGCGGTGCGAAAGCCGATTCGCCTGGCCAGGTGATCGAGCGCGGCACCCATCTTCTGCTTGTTGACCATCTGCTGAGCGCCCAGCCGGTTGCGCACCACCACCCAGTCGATGGGTTTCAGCCCCGCCTGGGCGCGCAGTTGCCGGGCATTCCAGACCATCTCGGAATACACCGAGGGGCCGAGGATCTTCTGCCCGTCCGAATCGACATGCGCCAGCAGGTCGAAATCGATGAAGCTGTCGTTGAGCGGCGTAATCAGCGTGTCGGCCAGGCTGTGGGCGACCTGGCTCAGTCGTGTGTGCGAGCCGGGGCAGTCGATGACGATGAAGTCGCAGGCGGTTTCCATCTCGCCGATGGCCGCCGAAAGGCGATGGTCGTAGATGTTCTCGCCCGGTTTCAGATCGTCCTGCTGGGCCTCGGGCAATTCGTGATATTGCGCCGATGGCAGGTCGATGCCGTTGTCGGCGATGAATTTCTCGCGGTTGGCGGCATAGCGCGCGAAGGTTTTCTGGCGCAGGTCCAGGTCCAGCGCGCCGACCGCGTGCCCCAGCCGCGCCAGCGCCGTGGCGGTGTGCATCGAGACGGTGGACTTGCCCGCGCCGCCCTTTTCATTTCCAACCACGATGATATGCGCCATGCGTCCCCGTCCCCCATATCGCCTTGTTAGCGGCGTTTTCCACAGGATATTGTGGCGCGGCGGATTTGCAAAGCCCCCACGCGCGCAGGGCTTCATTGGCAGGTGTCGCGGCGATTTGGAAGGGGCCGCGACCTCCGGCGGGAGTATTCGGGGCAAGATGAAGCCACAGTGCGCAGGAATGAAAACCCCCGCGCCGTGGGGGGCGCGGGGGATTGCATTGTCACGACGAGTAGCGGGCTTATCAGAAGCCGAGGCCCGCGTACTTGTTCTTGAACTTCGACACGCGTCCGCCGGTGTCCATCAGGCGCGAGGACCCGCCCGTCCAGGCCGGGTGCGAGGTGGGGTCCACGTCGAGCGTCATCATGTCGCCCTCGGCGCCCCAGGTAGAGCGGACCTGGAACACGGTGCCGTCGGTCATCTTGACGTCGATCATGTGGTAATCGGGGTGGATGCCTTGTTTCATCGGTCCGATCCTTATGCCTTGGCGCCCGAGAGCGGCTTGTAGTGGGTATCCTCGGCGATGCGGGCGGATTTGCCCCGGCGCGAGCGCAGGTAGTAGAGCTTGGCGCGGCGCACGCGGCCGCGGCGTACCACTGTGATGTTTTCGATGTTGGTCGAGTAGAGCGGGAACACCCGTTCCACGCCCTCGCCGAACGAGATCTTGCGCACCGTGAAGGCGCCGGCGACGCCCTTGCCGTTCTTGCGGCTGATGCACACGCCTTCGAAGTTCTGCACCCGGGTGCGCGTGCCTTCGGTCACCTTGTAGCCGACGCGGATGGTGTCGCCGGCCTTGAAGTCGGGAATTTCCTTCCCGAGGGAGGCGATGTGTTCCGCCTCCAGTTCTGCGATCAGGTCCATCTGATCCACTCCTGACTATGCTTGCGGTTTGGCCCGCAAAGTTGATGCGCGTCCTCAGAGCTCTTGGTCTTCTTCCGGGTCCCTATCGTGGTCGTCACAATAAGCCCGCCAGAGATCAGGTCGGCGTTGCTTGGTCAGCCTTTCGGCCATGGCCCGGCGCCAGTCGGTTATGTTCGCGTGGTGGCCCGACAGAAGAACATCGGGAACCGCGCGCCCCTTCCAGACGGCCGGTTTCGTGTACTGGGGGTGTTCAAGCAGGTGGTCTGAAAAGGATTCCTCTTCGGTCGATGCCTGATTCCCGAGCACGCGGGGTATAAGCCGGACCGCGGCATCAATCAAGGCCTGTGCGGCGATCTCGCCGCCGGTGAGAACGAAATCGCCCAGGCTGACCTCGTCGATGTCGTAGGCGTCGAGCACACGCTGATCGACGCCCTCAAACCGTCCGCACAGCAGCGTCACGCCGTCGGCGCGCGCCAGCCGCCGTGCCTGCGCCTGGTCGAAGCGGCGACCGCGGGGGCTGAGATAAATCACCGGCCAGTCGCCGCGAGCGCGGCTTGCGGCCTGGTCGAGCGCCGCCCCCAGCACATCGGGGCGCAGCACCATGCCGGCGCCGCCGCCGGTGGGCGTGTCGTCGACATTGCGGTGCGGGCCGACGCCGAAGGGCCGCAGGTCGATCGTGTCGAGCGCCCAAAGCCCCTCGCGCAGGGCACGCCCCGTGAGGCTTTCACCCAGAACGCCCGGAAAGGCCTGCGGAAACAGGGTAAGCACCTGCGCCGTCCAGACCCCGGCCAGCGGGTCGGGGTCGCCGATCAAATCGCGCGGGCGGCGGGTGGCGGCGATCGATTTGCGCCCGTGCGAGCGGGCGGTCCGGCCGCCGCCTGTGCCGCCGTCGCCGCCGCCGGTCATGCCGGGAACCCCCGGCTGCCGGTGCCACGGGCCATGACGGCCTTCTTTGCCGCGGTCAGCGCCGCCTTGTCGAGCCCCGCGCGGTTGAGCCGCAGCAACTCGTCGGCGACCTCCGCGCCAAGCGCGCGGTTGGCCGGCGGCAGCGGGGTGAGCGCGGCGCGCAAGTCCGCGCCGGGCTGCATGAGGTCCAGCAGCGGCTCCAGCGGGCCGAGGCGCAGGTCGGCGCAGGCTTCCAGCGGGGTGGCGTGCACCCGGTGCGGCGCGGGCACCGCGGCACTGACGGCGGCAACGTCGGCTTCGAGGTCGGCATGCGGCAGGTAGGCGGCGCGGTAGCTGTCGAAATCGTCGGTCATGCGGGTAGCGCGCAAGTGCTGCCAGTAGCACGAGCGCAGCCAGCTTTCGCGCTCGCGGGTCGAGAAGTGGAAGTCGATGAGCGCATCCGGCAGGCATTCGCCGGTGACCTCGGCAAAGCGGGCCATGATCGCCGGCGTCACCGAGTACCGCCTGAGCCCATGCCGCCCCGGCATGTGGCCGGCGAGGTTCTCCGAACTGATCACCACCGGGCGCGGGTCGTCGGCGTCAAGCCCGGCGAGGAACTGCGCCAGTTCGAAGGCGAACAACGCCGCGTCGAGCGGGTCGCCGCCGTGCTTGCCGCCCGCCGACATGCCGCGCGCGGCACCGCACACGCCGGGGATGTCGCGGTGGGTGAAGACGCGGAATTCGCGCGCCAGCCGCTTGCCGTTGCGGCGCAGCGTCTGCTGCACGCTGCTGGTGCCGGTCTTGTGAAACCCCGCGTGCGCGATCAGTCGCATCTCAGAACAGCCCCTCGGGCGGGTCGGCGACGATGCGCCCGGCGGCCAGATCGACGGTGGGCACGGCGGCGCGGGTGAAGGGCAGCAGCACCGTGTCGGTGTGCCCCGGCGCGTGAACCTCCAGCAAGTCGCCGGCGCCATGATCGTGCACCGCGCGCACCCGACCCAGCGTGGCGCCGCCGGTATCGACCACCTCCAGCCCGATCAGGTCGACGTGGTAGAACTCGTCGTCGGGAAGCGCCGGCAGGCGCGCGCGCGGCACGTAAAGGCGCACGCCGCGCAGCGCCTCGGCCGCCTCGCGGGTTTCGACGCCGCTGAGGCGCACGGCGAACCCGTTCTTGACCGGGCGTTCGACCTGGATATCGAACGCGATCTCGCCGTTCTCGGTGAGCAGCGGCGCGTAGTCGGCGATGTCGTCGGGCCGGGCGGTGAAGCATTTCAGCCGCACCTCGCCATGGACGCCGAAAGCGCCGGCGATGGCGCCCACGCAGATCATCGGATCGCCGGTCGCGGCGGTGCCGCCGCTGCCCTGGTCGTCGCTGCCGGTCATGTGGTTTCCCCAGTGAGTGCCCCGCCGCGCGAAAGGCGCGGCGGGGGCGCGGGTTACGCCTCGGCCTCGGCCTCGTCGCTGGCGCCGGCGGCTTCGGCGGCCTTGGCGGCTTTCGCCTCGGTGCGCTCCTGCGCTTTCTTGCCGGGCGCGCCTTTCTTGAGGTTGGCGCGCTGTTTCTTCTCGACCACGCCGGCGGCTTCGAGGAAACGCGAGATGCGGTCGGTGGGCTGGGCGCCCTGGTCGAGCCAGTGCTTGATGCGCTCGACATCCATTTTCACGCGCTCCTCGCTGTCCTTGGGCAACAGCGGGTTGTAGGTGCCCAGTCGCTCCAGGAAGCGCCCGTCGCGGGGCATGCGGCTGTCGGCGGCGACGATGCGGTAGAAGGGGCGTTTCTTGCTGCCGGCACGGGCGAGGCGGATTTTCATGGCCATTGGTGTTTCTCCTTTGTGAATGGCGTTTGACAGAGTGTCGGTGGTCGGGGTCAGGATTGGTGGCTCTGGTGGTGGTGGATCACCTCGGCGATGATGAAGTTGAGGAACTTGCGGGCGAATTCGGGATCGAGATCGGCGGCTTTCGCCAACTCTTCGAGCCGGGCGATCTGTTGCTCTTCGCGCGCCGGGTCGGAGGGCGGCAGCTCGTGATGCGCCTTGAGCCGGCCCACCGCCTGGGTGTGCTTGAACCGCTCGGCCAGGGTATAGACGAGGATCGCGTCGAGCCTGTCGATGCTGTCGCGGTGATCGGCCAGCAGGGCCGCGGCGCGGGTGGCGTCATCGGTCATGGCGGTGCTCCGGACCGGCGAAATCGCCGGACTGCAAGATGTCGGTATCACGTCGGTATCGCATCGGTGCGCGACGCGGCGTGCGGATCGAGGGCGTGTCAGTCAACGGGCATCCCCCTGGGTTTGAACAGCGGATCGCGGTAGTTGGCGATTTCCATCTCGATGCCGTGTTCGAGTTGGCTGCCGCGCAGCGCGCCAGCGTCGGGATGGCGATAGACCGCGTCGTGGCCGTCGATGGTGGGCGCGTCGTGATCCTTGACCGCGCCCAGCCGTTCGGCCAGGCGGATGCTGTCGAGGTTCTTGGGGTCGATATAGCTGACCGCGCCGGTCCAGCCCAGCGTGTCGTAGAAATAGTCGCGCGCGGCGTGGGTGGCTTCGAGCGCGTAGCCGTGGCCGGCGACCTCGGGCCAGATGATCCAGGCCAGTTCGGGTTCGGGCCACATGGCCGGGAACCAGCCGCCGGCCATGCCCAGCGAGCGATCGGTTTCGCGGTCGTGGATCATCCACATGCCGTAGCCGCGGATCTGCCAGTGGCCGATCTCGGCGGCGTAGAGCATCCATGCCTCGTAGGCGTTGAGCGGCCCGCCCATGAACCGCGCGCGGTAGGACGAGAACGTCGCCTTGAAATCTGGATAGTCCTGCGGCTCGGGGCCGCGCAGGACGAGGCGTGGCGTCTCGATGACGGGGATGGACGTGTGCGGCATCAGGCGTAGGCCTCCGCGCTGCCGTCGCTGTCGAGCGCGTCCGGGCCGGGGTGACGGTAGAGCATGTCACGGCCCATATTGACGTTGGTGTACTCGCGTTCGAACCAGGCGCCCAGCCGTTCGGCCAGCGCCACCGAACGGGTGTTGCCGGGTACGATGTTGGAGGTCAGCGTGGTGAAGCCCAGCCCGTCGGGCGCATAGGCCCATTCGCGGGCGCGCGCGGCGGCCTCGAAGGCGATGCCGCGGCCCTCGTAGCCGTCTAACACGACCCAGCCCAGTTCGGGTTCGGGCCAGCCATCGGGGTTCCAGATGCCGGTGATGCCGGCGGGCTGGCCGCTGGCCTTGTCCTGGATCGTGAAATAGCCGTAGCCGTGGATGTGCCAGTGCCCGATACTGAGCGCGATCCAGCGCCAGGCGTCGTGGCGGTTGTCGCAGGCGCCGAAACCGGCGGCGCGGTCGCGGTCGGTCAGGAAGGCGATCAGCGGTTCGATGTCGCGCATCTCGGGGCCGCGCAGGACCAGGTTGGCGGTTTCCAGGGTGGGGGCGTTGGTGAGGTTCATGATGGCGTGATCCGGTTGCCGCGCTGCCGCGCGTCCGATTTCGGTATGGGGCGGGCGCGACGTGCCGCTGCGGGCAGGTGCGCGCAATGCACCGATGGGAGCCTCCGGCGGGAGTATTTCGGGAAAGATGAAGCCATGGTCATTTCTTCTTGCCCAAGCCCGAGAGGCCGGGGGGCAGCGCGTTGCCGCCGCCGATGCCGCCCATTCCCTTGGCGCCACCCATGGCGCGCGCGGCGTCTTCCATTGCCTTGGGGTCGTTCATGTCGGGCATTCCGCCGCCTTTGCCGAACATGCCTTTCATGGCCTGCTTGAGGGCGCCGCCCTTGCCCATCTTCTTCATCATGTCGGCCATCTGGCGGTGCATTTTCAGCAGCTTGTTGAGGTCCGACACGTCGAGCCCGGCGCCTTTGGCGATGCGTTTCTTGCGGCTGGCCTGGAGGATCTGGGGGTTGGCGCGTTCGCGCCGCGTCATCGACTGGATCAGCGCGATCTGCTGGCGCAGGATGGAATCGTCGAAGCCGGCCTGCTGCACCTGTTTGGCCATCTTTCCCATGCCCGGCATCATGCCCATGATCGAGTCCATGCCGCCCATCTTGAGCATCTGTTCAAGCTGGGCGCGCAGGTCGTTCATGTTGAACTGGCCCTTCTTGAAGCGCCGCATCATGCGCTCGGCCTGTTCGGCCTCGAGCGTGGCCTGGGCTTTCTCGACCAGGCTGACGATATCGCCCATGCCGAGGATGCGTCCGGCGATGCGTTCGGGCTCGAAGGTTTCGAGCGCGTCCATCTTCTCGCCCAGGCCGACGAAGCGAATGGGCTTGCCGGTGATGGCGCGCATCGACAGCGCCGCGCCGCCGCGGCCGTCGCCGTCCATCCGGGTGAGAACCACGCCGGTGACGCCGATCTTGTCATCGAATTCGGTGGCGACGTTGACGGCGTCCTGGCCGGTCAGCCCGTCGACCACCAGAAGCGTCTCGCGCGGGTTGACCGCGTCGCGCACCGCGGCGGCCTGGGCGATCAGCTCGGCGTCGATATGCAGCCGGCCGGCGGTGTCGAGCATGTAGACGTCGTAGCCGCCAAGGCTGGCCTGGGTCTTGGCGCGCCTGGCGATGGCGACCGGGTCTTCGCCCTTGACGATGGGCAGGGTATCGACGCCGATCTGGGCCCCGAGGATTTCCAGCTGTTCCATCGCCGCGGGTCTTTGCACGTCGAGCGAGGCCATCAGCACGCGCTTGCCGTCGCGTTCCTTCAGCCGCTTGGCGAGCTTGGCGGTGGTGGTGGTCTTGCCCGAGCCCTGCAGCCCGACCATCAGCATCGGGGCGGGCGGCGTGTCGATCCTGAGCGCGTCGGGGTCTTCGCCGCCGCTGAGCGTCTCGACCAGCGCGTCGTGAACGATCTTGACCACTTGCTGGCCCGGCGTGACCGACTTGGTCACCGCGCTTCCGGTGGCCTCTTTCTGGACGCGCTTGATGAATTCGCGCGCCACGGGCAGCGACACGTCCGCCTCAAGCAGCGCCACGCGCACCTCGCGCAGGGCGGTCTTGACGTCGTCTTCGCTGGGCGCGCCCTGCTTGGTGAGCCGGTCGAGGACGCCGGAGAGGCGTTCGGATAGGTTTTCAAACATGCCTGCGGCTTCCCTCTGATGCCGGATTTCGCCTTGCCCCAACATAAGTGGGACGGTTCCAAACGTGAATGCCCCCACGGGCGAAACTCGCTGGTGGGGGGCGATCCCGGGCTGCGCCCATGGGACCGGAAGCATGACCGGCTTCCGGAGATTTGGTTCCCGTTAAGCGCAGGCGGCGCGGGAGTCAAGCCATGCGGGCGCGTTTCGCGGCATGGGCCGGCGCGTGCGGCTGGCGCGTGCGGCGCGCTTTGCCTTGTGCCACCGCACGCACCGGACTAGAAAGTCGTGCGGATGTGTTGATCTGCGCACATACGCCCCCCGCATCCGTCCGAAACCGACAGCGCGCGAGGCCTGCCATGGATAACTGGGACGAAATCCGCACTGCCTACCAGGTGGCGCGCGTCGGCACGGTGAGCGGCGCCGCCGAGGTGCTGGGCGTGCATCATGCCACCGTGATCCGTCATATCGACGCGCTGGAAGAGCGGCTGGGCGTCAAGTTGTTTCAGCGTCACGCGCGGGGCTACACCGCCACCGAGGCGGGGGCCGACCTGTGCCGCGTGGCGCAGACCACCGACGACCAGTTCGCGCAGCTGGCCGGGCGTATCAAGGGGCAGGGCGATGCGGTCAAGGGGGAGCTGGTGATCACCTCGCTGAGCGGGCTGGCGCCGCTGTTGGCGCCGGTGCTGGCGGAGTTCAACGCGTGCTACCCCGATGTCATCTTGCGGTACCTGACCGGCCCGCGGCTGTTTCGCATGGAGTACGGCGAAGCGCATGTTGCGATTCGCGCCGGCGCGGCGCCCGAGCAGCCCGACAACGTGGTGCAACCCTTCTTGCGCCAGCGCACGGCGCTTTACGCGGCGCCTGCCTATGCAGATGCGCATGGCATCCCCGAAACCGAGGCGGATTTTGCCGCGCACCGGTTCGTGGCCACCGACGACGTGACATCGCGCGCGCCGTTCTACAACTGGCTGTGGGAAACGGTGCCGCACGGCAACGTGGTGTTCCGTGCCAGCGACGACCGGGCGCTGGAACTGGCCGTGGTTGGGGGTGTGGGCATCGGGTTCATGCCGCGTTGGACGGCGGTACTTTATCCCGAACTGATCGAGGTGGCGCCGCCACGCCTCGACTGGGAGTCACCGCTGTGGCTGGTCACGCATGTGGACTTGCACCGCACCACCAAGGTGCAGGCGTTCCTGCGGCACCTCAAGGACAATGCCGACATGCTGGAGCGGTCATGAGCGAGGCGACGGCGCGGAGCACGGCGGTGCGCGACGGCTTGCGCGGGCATCTGGCGATGCTGGTGTTCTCGGCGTTGGTGGCGGGGTCGTTCTCGCTGGGGTCGATGGCGGCCGGGCACATTGCGCCCACGGCGCTCAATGCAGTGCGCTTTGCGGTGGCGGCGGTGATCGTGGGTGTCGCGGCGCTGGCCACCACCGGGCTGCGGCGCGGGGCGTTCCGGGCGCCGTGGCGCTATCTGGTTCTGGGCGGCACGTTCGCGACCTATTTCGTGCTGATGTTCGAGGGGCTGAAGACCGCGGCGCCGGTTTCGGCGGCGGCGGTGTTCACGCTGACGCCGGTGATGACGGCGGTGGCGGGTTACGCGCTGTTGCGGCAGGTGGCGACGCCGCGCATCGTGCTGGGCCTGGCGGTGGGGGCGGCGGGCGCGCTGTGGGTGATCTTTCGCGCCGACTGGCAGGCGCTGATGGCCTTCCGCATCGGGCCGGGCGAGGCGATCTATGCCTGGGGCTGCGCCGCGCACGCTATCTATACGCCGCTGGTACGCAAGCTCAACCGGGGCGAACCGGCGATCGTGTTCACCTTCGGCACGCTGGTGGCGGCCTGCGTGGCGGTCACCGCCTGGGGCTGGCGCGACATCCTGGCGACGGACTGGGCGGCGCTGCCGCCGGTTGTATGGGTCACCATCGCCTATGTCGCGGTGTTCGCCAGCGCGCTGACCTTCGTGCTGCTGCAATTCGCCTCGCTGCGGCTGCCGTCGTCCAAGGTGATGGCCTATACCTACCTGACACCCACATGGGTGATCGTGCTGGAACTGGCGCTGGGCCACGCGGTGCCGCCGGTCTGGGTGCTGGGCGGCGTGGTGCTGACGGTGGCGGCGCTGTTGATCCTGCTCAAGGACGAGGGATAGGGCCGCCCCGGCGGGCCGTCAGCCGGGCTCGGGCGCCTCTTGCGGCAGTTCGGCGGCGAGAAAACGTTCGAAGGCGTCGAGGTGAACCGGTTCGAACTGGCCGAAGCCCTGCATCCAGACGCTGGCGGCGCGCAGGGCGTCGGGCTCCAGCTTGCACCACTTGACCCGGCCGTGCTTTTCTTGGCTGATCAACCCGGCGCCGGCGAGGATGCCGAGGTGCTTGGAAATCGCTGCCAGCGACATCTCGAACGGCTCGGCCACGTCTGTTACCGCCATGTCGTCTTCCAGCAGCAGCGACAGGATGGCGCGGCGCGTCGGGTCGGCGAGGGCGGCGAAAACGGCGTCGAGGTGCTGATCCATGGCGCATGACTACCCGCCGGGATATGGCAAGGTCAACTAGGCGGTTGAATGTGCGAGCGGCGACGCGGTGCTGCAACCCGTTCGCGGCAAGTTTCCAGAACGGGAATGAAAAATAATAATAACAGACGGTTACAAGGTATTCACCCGCGACGAACGGGTGCTTGACTCGGGCGCCGCCGCGCAATAGCAAAAGCGCGACCGACAAGGGGGCCTCCGCGCGTGACAGATCCCGACCGCGACCGCCGCATGAAGCAGCTCGAAGAGAAGCTCGGCACCGTTCGCAAGAAGGAACGGGCGTCCGGCCCCCGCAAGGACGATCCGCACAGCCAGGCGCATCTGGCCTGGCGGATGGTGACGGAACTGGTGGCCGGTCTGCTGATCGGCTTCGGCATCGGGTACGGGCTGGATCTCCTGGTGGGGACAATGCCGCTTTTCCTGGTGCTGTTCACATTGCTGGGGCTGGCTGCGGGCATCACGACGATGCTGCGATCCGCGGGCGAGTTGCAGCGCAAGTACCCGGCCGGAAAGGCCGACGACAAATCGGCCCACCGGGCCGGCGACGACGAGGGGAACAGAGATGGCGACTGAAGCGAATGGCGAAGAAGGCGGCCTGGCGCTGCACCCGATGGCGCAGTTCGAGGTCACGCCGCTGTTCGGTGGCGACACCGTGGCATGGTACACGATCACCAACGTGACGCTGTGGATGGCGATCGCGGTGATCGCGGTCACCGCGCTGCTGGTGCTGGGCACCTCGCGGCGCGCCGTCATCCCGTCGCGGGTGCAGTCGGTGGCCGAGCTTGCCTATGGTTTCGTCTACAAGATGCTCGAGGACATCACCGGCAAGGAAGGGGTCAAGTACTTTCCTTACGTGATGACGCTGTTCATGTTCATCGTGATGGCCAACTTCGTTGGCCTTATTCCGATGGCGTTCACCACCACCAGCCATATCGCGGTGACCGCGACCATGGCGCTGCTGGTGTTCTTCACCGTCACGGTGCTGGGCTTCGTGCTCAACGGCGGAAAGTTCTTCGGGCTTTTCTGGGTCAAGGAGGCGCCGCTGGCGCTGCGCCCGTTCCTGGCGATCATCGAGGTGATGTCCTACTTCGTGCGCCCGCTGAGCCATTCCATTCGTCTTGGCGGCAACATGATGGCCGGGCACGCGGTCATCAAGGTGTTTGCCGGCTTTGCCGCCATCGCCGCCATCGCGCCGCTTTCGGTGCTGGCGATCGGCGCCATGTACGCGCTCGAAATCCTCGTGGCCTTCGTGCAGGCCTATGTTTTCACCATCCTGACCTGCGTCTACCTCAAGGATGCGCTGCATCCCTCGCACTAAAGGGTGAAGCGGGGCGCGGGCATTGCCCGCGCGCCCGACACAACCGGAACGAACCAACGCAAATTCCAACGTAAGGAGAGATCTCATGGAAGGCGATATCGTACAAATGGGCGCATACATCGGCGCGGGTCTGGCATGTACCGGCATGGGCGGCTCGGCCATCGGTGTGGGCAACATCGTGGGCAACTTCCTGTCCGGCGCGCTGCGCAACCCGTCGGCCGCCGCCGGCCAGACCGCCATGCTGTTCATCGGCATCGCCTTTGCCGAGGCATTCGGGATCTTCTCGTTCCTCGTGGCGCTGCTGCTGATGTTCGCCGTCTGAGTCCAGCGGAACACCATCCTTACGGCCGGGCGGGGCGTGCAATGAGCGCCCGCCCGGTGTAAACCGGCAAGTTCCCAAGGAGGACGACATGGCGACTGAAACCCAAGAGGCCGCAGGTCAGGCCGCGGAAGCAGCCGCCCCGGGCATGCCGCAGCTGGATTTCTCGACCTACAGCAACCAGATATTCTGGCTGCTGGTGACGCTGGTGGCGCTCTATTTCATCCTGTCGCGTATCGCCCTGCCGCGCATCGCCGCGGTTCTGGCCGAGCGCAAGGGCGCGATTTCCAACGACATCGCCGCCGCCGAGGACCTCAAGACCAAGGCGGCCGAGGCCGAAGAGGCATATAACAAGGCGCTGGCCGAGGCACGCGCCGAGGCCAGCCGCATCGTTGCCGAGGCCAAGGCCGAGATCAAGCAGGACCTCGACGCGGCCATCAAGGAGGCGGATACCGAGATCGCCGCGATGTCCGCCGAGGGCGAAAAGAAGATCGCCGAGATCCAGGCCAACGCCACCGAAAGCGTCAAGGAGGTGGCCAAGGACACCGCCAAGGAAGTGGTCGCGGCGCTGGGCGCCGACGTCGACGCCCGCACGGTGACCGCCGCCGTCAATACAAGGCTCAAGGGGTAACGGACATGCGCAACACGGCAATTCTTTCCGCTGCCGGCGTCGCTGCCGCGACGCCCGCGCTGGCGGCCTCGGGGCCGTTCTTTTCGCTGGGCAATACCGACTTCATCGTCTTGCTGGGGTTCTTGTTGTTCGTCGGCGTGCTGATCTACTTCAAGGTGCCCGGCCTGCTGATGGGCATGCTGGACAAGCGCGCCGCGGGTATCCGCTCCGAGCTGGACGAGGCCCGCGCCCTGCGCGAGGAGGCGCAGGCGCTGCTGGCCTCTTACGAGCGTCAGCAAAAAGAGGCGCAGGCGCAGGCCGATCGCATCGTCGCGCAGGCCAAGGACGAGGCGAACGCGAGCGCCGAGCAGGCCAAGCAGGACATCAAGCGCTCGGTCGAGCGGCGCAAGCAAGCCGCCGAAGAGCAGCTTGCTTCGGCCGAGGCGAAGGCGATCCGCCAGGTCCGCGACCAGGCCATCGCGGTGGCCATCGAAGCGGCGCGCGACGTCGTCGCAAAGAAGATGACCGCCGCGCAGGGCAACGCCCTGATCGACGATGCCATCGAGGAAGTCGACAAGAAGCTGCACTGATACCGCGGGTATCGCGGTACCGCGCGACCTCGTTTCATATCGCCCCCGGCCGCGTGGCCGGGGGCTTTTTCGTCGGTTCGGGCCGTGGCGTCGCGCGCTTGCGTGACGGGTGGTTGACACCCCCGCGCGGGGCGGTATAAGCGCGGCTTCATTGGTGTTGGTGGCCCCCGCGAGGGGATGCCTGTCGGCCGACCGGATCAAGCCGGAACGCAAAGGACAACGCCCTTCTGAACCGCATGAAGGAGACCAGCCGTGACCAAACGCACGTCTGCCAAGTACAAGATCGACCGCCGGATGGGCGAAAACATCTGGGGGCGCCCGAAATCCCCGGTCAACCGCCGCGAATACGGCCCCGGCCAGCACGGCCAGCGCCGCAAGCAGAAGCTGTCGGATTTCGGCACCCAGCTGAAGGCCAAGCAGAAGCTCAAGGGCTATTACGGCGACCTGACCGAAAAGCAGTTCCGCCGCATCTATTCCGAGGCCGAGCGTGTGTCCGGCGATACCGGTGAAAACCTCGTCGGCCTGCTGGAACGCCGCCTCGACGCGGTGGTCTACCGCGCCAAGTTCGTGCCGACGGTGTTTGCCGCCCGCCAGTTCGTCAACCATGGTCACGTCACGGTCAACGGCAAGCGCGTCAACATCCCCTCCTACCGGGTCAAGGAAGGCGACGTGATCGAGGTGCGCGAGAAATCCAAGCAGATGGCGGCGATTCTCGAGGCCACCCAACTGCCCGAGCGCGACGTGCCCGATTACCTGGACGTCGACAATTCCAAGCTGACCGCCACCTTCGTGCGCACCCCGGGCCTGAGCGACGTGCCCTACCCGGTGATGATGGAGCCGAACCTGGTGGTCGAATTCTACGCCAAGAACTGACGCTCGCGCGGCAGGTCATGTCTTTCGGGGCCCCGCCGCAGCGATGCGGCGGGGCCTTCGCGTTGGCGGGCATGGCAGCAGGGCAACGCGCGCCGGTCGAATCGCGCCCGCGCCGCTTGACCCTTTCCTTGCCCCGGGGCCGACGCTAAGACGGCCCTCAAGGAGTTGCGAGATGACCCAGATCACCCCACGCCCCGGCATCATGGAGATCGCCCCCTACCAGGGCGGGCAGGCCCGAATCGAGGGCGTGCGCGACGCCGTGAAGCTGAGCTCCAACGAGAACCCCTACGGCCCCGGCGAGGCGGCGATCGAGGCGTTTCGCCGCGCCGCCTACGACCTGCACCGCTACCCGCCCACCGATCACGCCGCGTTGCGCACCGCGATCGCCGAGGTACACGGGCTGGACGCGGCGCGCATCATCTGCGGGGTGGGCAGCGACGAGATCATCCATTTCCTTTGCCAGGCTTATGCCGGGTCGGGCGCCGAGGTGATCCATACCGAGCACGGCTTTGCCATGTACCGCATCAGCGCGCTGGTCTCGGGTGCCACACCGGTCGAGGTGCCGGAACGCGACCGCGTCACCGATGTCGATGCCATCCTCGCCGCCTGCACCGAGGCGACGCGGCTGGTATTCATCGCCAACCCCAACAACCCCACCGGCACGATGATCGGCGAGGCCGAGATCGCGCGCCTGGCCGCTGGGTTGCCGGCGCAGGCGATCCTGGTGCTCGACGGCGCCTATGCCGAGTATGTCGAGGATTACGACGGCGGCGCGGGGCTGGTCGAGACGTGCGACAACGTGGTGATGACGCGCACCTTTTCCAAGCTTTACGGGCTGGGCGGGATGCGCGTCGGCTGGGGCTATGGCCCCGCCGCGATCATCGACGTGCTGGACCGCGTGCGCGGGCCGTTCAACCTGTCGAGCGCCGCGCTGGCCACCGCCGAGGCGGCGGTGCGCGACCGCGCCTGGGCCGAGAAGTGCCGCGCCGACAACGCCCGGATGCGCACCTGGCTGGCCGGTGCGCTGGCCGAGCACGGCGTGCCCTCGGACGTGTCGATGGCCAATTTCATCCTTGCCCGCTTCGCCGATGTCGAGGAGGCCGAGGCTTGCGACGCCTACCTGAAATCGCAAGGGCTGATCGTGCGGCGCGTGGCCGGCTACAAGCTGCCCGAGTGCCTGCGCATCACGGTGGGCGACGAGGCCAGCTGCCGCCGCGTGGCCCACGCGGTGGGGCAGTTCAAGGGCGGCGCGCGATGACCCCGGTTTACGACCGCGTGGCGTTGATCGGGCTGGGGCTGATCGCGTCGTCGATGTTCCATGCGATCCGGCGCGCCGGACTCGCGGACGAGGTGACCGGCTATACACGCACGCAGGCCACGCGCGATACGGCGCGCCGCATCGGGCTGTGCGACCGGGTGTGCGACAGCGCGGCCGAGGCGGTCGCGGGCGCCGACCTGGTGGTGCTGTGCGTGCCGGTGGGCGCCATGGGCGCGGTCGCCGCCGAGATCGCGCCGCACCTGGCGCCGGGTGCCACGCTCAGCGATGTCGGGTCGGTCAAGCGCGCGGTGATCGACGCGGTCGGCCCGCATGTGCCCGGGGGGGTGCATTTCGTGCCCGCCCACCCCTTGGCCGGGACCGAGCATTCCGGCCCCGAGTCGGGCTTTGCCGAGCTGTTCGACAACCGCTGGTGCCTGCTGGTGCCGCCGCCGGGCACGGCGCCCGAACCGGTGGCGCGGCTCAGGGCGTTCTGGGAGGCGCTGGGCTCGCACGTCGAGACGATGGAGCCCGACCACCACGACCTGGTGCTTGCGGTAACCAGCCACGCGCCGCACCTGATCGCCTATACCATGGTCGGCGTCGCCGACGACCTGGGGCGGGTGACCGACAGCGAGGTGATCAAGTATTCCGCCGCCGGGTTCCGCGACTTCACCCGCATCGCCGCCAGCGACCCGACCATGTGGCGCGACGTGTTCCTGACCAACAAGGATGCGACGCTGGAAATCCTCGGCCGCTTCACCGAAGAGCTGTTCGCGTTGCAGCGCGCCATCCGCACCGGCGACGGCGATCACCTGTTTGATTACTTCACCCGAACGCGCGAGATTCGGCGCGGCATCATCGAGGCCGGGCAGGACACCGACGCGCCCGATTTCGGCCGCGCTTCCGCGCAGCGCGGCCCCGAACCCGACCCGGCGGGGCGCGGCGACGGTTGACGGGCGCTCAGGGCAGGCGCAGCCACGGTGCGCGCCCGACAGGCACCGGCCCGAGGTAGACGCGCCCGCCGGCAAGCTGGAGGGGGATATCCAGCATCCGCGGGTTGCCCGCCAGCCCGGCGATCATTTCCAGCGCCGATTGCATCTGCCCTGCCACGACCTGCGGCAGCGCCCCGGTGGCGACGGCGGCGCCGAGGATGTCGCGCCAGTTGCGCGCCCGCAGGGTGATCCGGCCATCGGCGCGCCCGCGTTCGTCGATGGTCACTTCGCCTGCCGCCTCCAACACCATGTCGCCCCATTCGGCGCGGGCCGCCTCGATGCGCAGCGCCACCGGCTGCGGGCGGGCGCGTTCCAGCGTATGCCGGTCGATCGGGCGGTCGAGGGTCACGGCAATGTCGGCCTTGAGCACGTCGAAGCGCGGCGGCAACACGTCTCCCGTGGCGATGCGGCGGCGCGTTCGCGCCGGCGGGGCGAACTCGGCGGCACTCAGCGCCACGCGGTAGGCCGCCTTTTCGCCGCTGCCGGGTTGAGCCTTGATGGCGAGGTTGAGCGCCGTCATGGCGGTGCCGCCCCCGGGATTGGCGCCAACCCGCGCGATACGCAGCGTATCGGCGATGAGCGTCGCCCGCTCCAGCGTCGCCGCCTTGCCGCGCGTGACCATGCTGGCGCGCATGTCGGCGCTGGTCAGGTCGTATTTTACCCGCGGCGAGGCAAGGCGCTGGCGGTCGGGCCACACCGCGATGACGTGATCGTCGTCATAGCTCAGCCGCAGGATTTGCAGAAACGGTGCCTGCCAGGCCCAGCCGGTCGCCGGGTCGGCCATCGCCGGCGCATCGAGCGTCGCGTCCAGCCGATTGGGAAACCCCGCCACCGACAGCGCCGCGTAATCGGCGGCCCAGCCCTCGGCGCGGCGGGCGTCGAACCAGGCGGAGATGTCGGATTTCATGCCCGATGCGGCCCAGAACCAGTGCCCCGACCACAGCGCGGCGGCCAGAACGATCACGATCACCAGGCGTTTCACGGGCTGCCCCCTTTCATGTGGTGCCTGGCTGGTGTTTACAGGGCCGCAACGCGGAGGGCCAGATGCATGACGATGTGGGTGTTCGGATACGGATCGCTGTTGTGGAACCCGGGTTTCGAGGTCGCGGATCGCGGCCTTGCGGTGTTGCCGGGCTACCACCGCAGTTTCTGCATGCGCTCGGTCCACCACCGCGGCACCGCCGATGCGCCGGGGCTGGTGCTGGCGCTGGACCGGGCCGAGGGCGCCGCCTGCCACGGGCAGGCGCTGGCGGTGGCACCGGGGCGCGAGGACGACACGCTGGCCTACCTGCGTGAGCGCGAGCTGGTCTCGTCGGCCTATTTCGAAGCGCGCCTGGCTGTCGATCTGCGCGACGGGCGCCGGGTCGAGGCGGTGACCTACCTGGTCGACCCCGATCATACGCAGTATTGCGGCGCCTTGCCGCTGGACGAGCAGGCCGGGATCATCGCCCGCGCGAGCGGCGGCATGGGTCCGAATGCCGAGTATCTGTTCAACACCGCCGCGCATCTGCGCACGCTTGGAATCTCTGACCCCGACCTTGATTGGCTGGACGCCCGGGTGCGCGCCCTGACGGCATAATTCCTTGGCTTGACGCGCTGAAACCCCTATTGTCGCGCCAACAAGAACAAGTGTCAGGATCTGTCCGCATGGATCAGCCGGACCGCGAGGTCGAGCCGCAGTTTTCCCAACCCGTGCGCCAGATCATCCTGATGCTCATGGTGCTGGGTCTGACCGGGGTGGTGGTGGTGCTGGCGCTGCCGCGGGTGCTGCCGGTGTTCGAGGCAAACCCCTACCTCAACGGCTTCATCCTGTTCGTTTTCGTGATCGGCGTGCTGGCGTGTTTCTGGCAGGTGCTGCAACTCATCAGTTCGGTGCGCTGGATCGAGGCATTCGCCAGCGAGCGAGAGGTCGCGCAGGCCGGGCGCGTGCCGCAATTGCTGGCGCCCCTGGCGGCGTTGCTGCGATCGCGCGGGCGACGGATGCAGATATCGGCATCCTCGACACGTTCGATCCTCGATTCGGTGGCCACGCGGATCGACGAGGCGCGCGAGATCACCCGCTATATCGTCAGCCTGCTGATCTTTCTCGGGCTCCTGGGCACGTTCTACGGGCTGGCCACCACCGTGCCGGCGCTGGTGGACACGATTCGCGGGCTTGCCCCGCAGGAGGGCGAGGCGGGGGTCGAGGTGTTCGGGCGCCTGATGAGCGGCCTGGATCAACAACTTTCGGGCATGGGCGTGGCGTTCGGTTCGTCGCTGTTGGGGTTGGCCGGATCGCTGGTCGTGGGGCTGCTGGAGCTGTTCGCCGGCCACGGGCAGAACCGGTTCTACCGCGAACTTGAGGAATGGCTGTCGTCGATCACGCGGCTGGGCTTTTCCAGTGGCGAGGCCGAGGGCGGCGATCAGGAGGTCGTGGCGCAGGTTCTCGACACCATGGTCGAGCAGATGGACGGACTGCGCCAGCTTTTTTCGCAGTCCGAGGCGGGTCGCGTCGAAACCGACGCCAAGCTGGGCAGCCTGGCCGACTCGGTCGAGCGGCTGACCGACCGAATGGCCGAGACGCGGTCGATGGACGAGGCGCTGGCGCGCGTGTCTGAGGGGCAGGACCGGCTGATCGGGACGTTGACCGACCTGGCCGAGGCCGAGCGCGGCCGCGAAGAGGGGCTCGACGCCGAAAGCCGGATGCGGCTGCGCTCGATCGACGTGCAGATGCTGCGCCTGCTGGAAGAGATCAGCGCCGGCCGCCAGGAAACCATGACCGAGCTGCGCACCGATCTTTCGGCGCTGGCCCGCGCCCTGCAACAGCAGGGCGGGCGCGGCACCGGCCGTGACCGGGACAGGGGCGCATCGCGGGGCGGTGGCGGCACCGGGCAGGAGGGCTGAGCCATGGCCCTGTCGCGGCGCACCGGGCAGCGCTTCCAGTCTTCCATCTGGCCGGGGTTCGTGGACGCGATGACGGGGCTGTTGCTGGTCCTGATGTTCGTGTTGACCATCTTCATGGTGGTGCAATCGGTGCTGCGCGAAACCATTGCCGGGCAGGATACCAGGCTTGATGCGCTTTCCGCCGAGGTGGCGGCGCTGTCGCAGGCGCTGGGCTTGGCGCAGCGGCGCAACACCGAACTGACAGCCCGGGTGGGCGAACTGGACGCGACCCTGCGCGAGGAACGTGCCCGCGCCGACGAGCAGTCGGCGCTGATCGCGTCGCTGCGCGACGAGCGCGACGCGCAGGCCGCCGCGCTTGAGGGCGCGCGCGGCCGTATCGCCAGTTTCGAGGAACAGGTCGCCGCCCTGATCGCCACGCGCGATGCGCAAGCCGCGGCGTTGGACGCGGCGCAGAGCCGCATCGCCGGGTTCCGCCGCGAGGTCGCGGCGCTGGGTGACGAACGCGATGCCGCCCGCGAAGAGGCCGAAGACCTGCGCACGGCACGCGATGCTGCGCAGGCCGAGGTGACGCGACTGGAGGGCGAGCGCGCCGAACTGATCAGCGAGCGCGAGGCGCTCAACCTGGCGCTGGCGCAGGCGCGCGACGAGGTCGACGCGAAAACCGAGGCGGCGCGCCTTGCCGCGGCGCGGCGCGAGGCCTTGCAGGCGCTGATCGCCGATCTGCGCCGTCGCAACGTTGCCGCGGGCGCCGAAGCCGACGATCTGCGCGCCCGGCTGGGTACCGTAGAGGACAAGCTGAGCGCGCAGGAGGCGGCGCGCGACCGGCTTTCCGCGCGGGTCGGCGAACTGGAGGACGACCTTGACGAAAGCGCGGCGGCGCGCGCCCGCCTGGGCGAAGATCTTGCCGCGACCAGGGAGCGGCTGAGCGAGGAAGAGGCCGCGCGCTTGGTAGAGGCCGCCGCGGCCGAGCGCCTGCGCGAGCGGCTCAGGAACGCCGACGCGGAACTCACCGCGATGACCATGGTGCTGGAGGAGCAGCGCCGCAAGGCCGAGGAAACCCTGACCTTGCTGGCCGCGGCCGAAAGCTCGCAGGAAGACCTGAGCACCAAGCTGGCCGCGGCGCTGCTGGCGCGCGAGAAGACGCAGCAGCAGCTTGGCGCCCTGCAGGAAGACCTGCAAAGCGCCCGCGACGCCCGCGAGGCGGCGCTTGCGCAGGCCGAGGAAGACCGCGCCGCGGCGCAAACCCGCCTGTCGTCGCTGGAGGCGGCGCTGGCCCAGGCCCTGGCACGGGCCGAAGAGGGAACGGCGCGCATCGAGGATCTGCGCACCCGTCTGAGCGAGGCCGAGGCGGAGCTGGCGCAAACCCGCGAGGCCGCAGGCGACCTGGAGCAGCAACTGGCGCAGGCGCGGCAAACGCAGACGGCGCTGCGCGATGAGCTGGCCCAGGCACGCGGCGAGGCCGAAAGCCTGCGCGCGCGGATGCAGACCGAAACCGGGTCGCTGGAGAAGCGCCTTGCCGAGGCGCTGGCCGCCAAGCTCAAGCTGGAGGGCGACCTGGACGACGCACAAACCGCGCTGGCCACGGCGCTGGAGGCGCGCCGACAGGCCGATCAGGCGGCGCAGCAGGCGCGCGCGGCGCAAGGCGCCGCCGAGGATCGCGCCGCAGCGGCCCAAGACCGTGCCGACGCGGCCGAAGAGCGCGCCACCGCTGCCGAGGGTCGCGCCGAAGCCGCCGAGCAGACACTGACCCGCGAGACGCAGCGCGCCCAGGACGCGCTGGCCGAGGCGCTGGCGGCCCGTCTGGCGGCCGAGCAGCAGGCGCAGGCGCAACTGAGCGAGGCCGAGCGTCGCGCGGCGTTGCTGGCCGAGGCACGGCGCAAGCTGACCCAGGAGGAAGCCGCCAGCGCCAAGGCGCAGCGCGAGCAGGCGCTGCTCAACCAGCAACTGCGCGCGCTGCGAGAGCAACTCGGGTCGTTGCAGGCGCTGCTGGACGACTACAAGGAACGCGAGGCCGCCGCGCAGGTGCAGTTGCAATCGCTGGGGTCGGACCTTAACGCCGCGCTGGCCCGCGCCGCGGCAGAGGAACGCAAGCGCCGCGAGCTGGAAGAAGCCGAGCGCAAGCGCCTGGAAGAAGAAAAGGCCAACCTGGAGAAATACCGCAGCGAATTCTTCGGTCGGCTGCGCGAGATCCTGGGCAACCAGGAAGGCGTGCGCATCGAGGGCGACCGCTTCGTGTTCTCGTCGGAGGTGCTGTTCGCGCCGGGCAAGGCGGAACTGTCGGATGACGGCAAGGCCGAGATCGCCAAGGTCGCGGGTATCGTCAAGCGCATCGCCGACGAAATCCCCGAGGGCATCGACTGGATCATCCGGGTGGACGGGCACACCGACGATGTGCCGCTGGCCGATTCCGCCGATTTCGAGAACAACTGGGAACTCAGCCAGGCGCGGGCGCTGTCGGTGGTGCGCTACATGGTCGATGAAC
The DNA here is from genome assembly GCF_024637375.1 of Sediminimonas sp. GTDB lineage: Bacteria > Pseudomonadota > Alphaproteobacteria > Rhodobacterales > Rhodobacteraceae > Sediminimonas. The sequence continues at coordinate 33,265 of NZ_JAGXFK010000058.1, forward strand.
TGGACATGCAGCCCAAGCGGTTGAGCGCCAACGGCTTCGGGGAATTCCAGCCCGTGAACACCGCCGATACCGAAGCGGCGCGTGCCCAGAACCGGCGCATCGAGTTGAAGCTGACCGAGCGATAGGCCCGCGCCGGGCAAGCGCCCTGGCGTCGCGCCTGATCACCTGGTCCCGTGGGCCTCGGGGCCCGGCGGGCGCCGCCCCCCTCAGCCGATCTCGGCCAGCCGGGCCAGCGCGGCGTTCAGGCGCGCCTCTTCCTCTTCGCGGGCGGCGAGGTTTTCGCGCGTTTCCTCGACCACCTCGGCAGGGGCGCTTTCGGCGAACTTGGGGTTGTTCAGCCGCCCGCGCAGACCGGCCAGTTCCTTTTCCAGCTTGGCGTGCGCCTTTTGCAGCCGCGCCTTTTCGGCGTCCACGTCGATGACGCCGGCCAGCGGCAGGCCGAAGGTGCCGCCCTCGACCGGCACGGTCACGGTGCCCTTGGGAAAATCGGCGGCCTCGGTCAGGGTGTCGATGCGCGCCAGCTTCGTGATCAGCGCCTCGTTGCGCGCCCACGCGGCGTGCCCGGCTGTGTCGAGATCGGCCACCAGCATCGGTATCTGCAGCCCCGCCGGCACATGCATCTGCGCGCGGGCCGAGCGGATACCCTCGATCAGCGAGATCACCCAGTTCATTTCACGGTCGGCGTCGGCATCGACCAGCTCGGCGCCGTATTCGGGCCACGGGGCCAGCGCCAGCAGCCCGTCGCGCCGGGTGGTGACCTGCCACAGCTCTTCGGTGACGAAGGGCATGATCGGGTGCAGCAGGATCAGGCACTGGTCCAGCACCCATGCCATCGTGGCGCGCGTCTCGGCCTGGTCTTCGGCGCTGCCATCCATCAGCAGGGGCTTGGAAAATTCCACGTACCAGTCGCAGACCTTGCCCCAGACAAACGCGTACAGTGAATTGGCCGCGTCGTTGAACCGGTAGGCGGTGAGCGCTGCGTCCACTTCCTCGCGGATGCGCCCGACCTCGCCGATGATCCAGCGGTTGACGGTGCGGCTGGCCGCGGGCGGCGTGGGCGCGGGGGCGTGGCCCTCGTAGACGCCATTCATCTCGGCAAAGCGGGTGGCGTTCCATATCTTGGTGCCGAAGTTGCGGTAGCCGGCGATGCGGTCTTTCGACAGTTTCAGGTCGCGCCCCATGGCCGCCATCGCGGTGAGGGTAAAGCGCACCGCGTCGGCGCCGTAGTCGTCGATCAGCTCGATCGGGTCCAGCACGTTGCCCAGGGATTTGGACATCTTCTTGCCGGTCTCGTCGCGGACAAGGGCATGGACGTAAACGGTATGGAACGGCTTTTGCCCGACCACGGCGTATTGCATCATCATCATCCGGGCGACCCAGAAGAAGATGATGTCGAACCCGGTGATCAGCACATCGGTGGGGAAATACTTGCGCAGTGCCTCGGTGTCCTCGGGCCAGCCCAGCGTACCGATGGGCCAGAGGCCGGAGGAGAACCAGGTGTCGAGGACGTCGGGGTCGCGGGTCAAACCAATTGTAGTGCGCTCGGATTCCGGATCACCGACCCAACCAGACCCTCTAGACGGCGGATTGGCTTGTGGGCGGCCTGCACTATCAGGCTCAGAGAGTATGAAACCATCATCAAAAATAACGTCGATAGTCGCGTGAGGGGTTGTCTTTTTGTGGAAAGCCTTTGCTTTTTCGGCCACTTCGGCTTCACTCGAAGCACAAAACTCGTTTCCATACAGGTCATACCAAACCGGCACCTGGTGGCCCCACCAGAGCTGGCGCGAGATGCACCATGGCTCGATGTTCTCAAGCCAGTGCAGGTAAACCTTGCGGTCCTGGTCGGGCATGATCGTGACGTCGCCGCCGGTCACCGCATCAATCGCGGGCTGCACGATCTGCGCGGTGTCCACGAACCACTGGTCGGTCAGCATCGGCTCGATCACCACCTTCGAGCGGTCGCCGAAGGGCTGCATGATGGGCTTGGCTTCGACCAGCGGCACCATGGTCACGTCATCCCCGGCAAAGCCGTCATCCCCGACTTGATCGGGGATATCCTGATCCCGGGATCCTCGGGTCGCGCCCGAGGATGACGTGGCGGCGGCGGGGCGAGATCCTCCGGTCGAGCCGGAGGATGACGGGGGATGGTCGGCCGAGGATGACGGCATCATCACGGCCAGCCCCTCGGCGGTGATCTCCTCGACGACCTTGCGGCGCGCCTCGAATCGGTCCAGCCCGCGCAGGTGATCGGGCACCAGGTTGAGCGTATCCACCTCCTGCGCGGTGAATTCGGCGCCCTCGGCGATCTGTTGCGCGCGCTTGGCACAGTCGGCATAAGGCGCGCCGTCGTCGCGCATGTGCGCCTTCGTGTCCATCAGACGGTACATCGGGATGTTTGCGCGCTCGGCCACGGCATAGTCGTTGGCATCATGCGCGCCGGTGATCTTGACCGCGCCCGAGCCGAAATTCGGGTCGGGGTAGTCATCGGTGATGATCGGGATCAGGCGGCGGTGTTCCTTCGGGCCGACCGGAATTTCGCACAGCTTGCCGACGATGGGCGCATAGCGCGCGTCCGACGGGTGGACCGCCACCGCGCCGTCGCCCAGCATCGTCTCGGGGCGCGTGGTGGCGATGGAGATGTAATCGCGTTCTTCGCGGAAGATCACGTTGCCGTCTTCATCTTTCTCCAAATACTCATAGGTCTCGCCGCCCGCCAAGGGGTACTTGAAATGCCACATGTGCCCCGGCACCTCGACATTCTCGACCTCGAGATCGGAAATGGCGGTCTCAAAGTGCGGATCCCAGTTGACCAGCCGCTTGCCGCGATAGATCAGCCCCTTGTTGTACATGTCCACGAAGACGCGGATCACCGCGTCGTGGAAATTGCCCTCTTCGCCCGCCGGCGCGCCGGGTGCGCCGGACATGGTGAAGGCGTTGCGCGACCAGTCGCACGAGGCCCCCAGCCGCCGGAGCTGGTTGATGATGGCGCCGCCCGATTCCTGTTTCCATTCCCAGACCTTCGCGAGGAACTCTTGCCGCGTGAAATCGGTGCGCCGCTTGCCTTCCTTGGCGAGGTCGCGTTCCACCACCATCTGCGTGGCGATGCCGGCGTGGTCCTGCCCCGGCTGCCACAGGGTGTCGAAGCCGCGCATCCGGTGCCAGCGGGTCAGGATGTCCTGAAGCGTGTTGTTGAAGGCGTGCCCCATGTGCAGGCTGCCGGTCACGTTGGGCGGCGGGATCATGATGCAGAAGGTCTCGGCGCCATCGCGCGCGCCGGCGCCGGCCTTGAACGCGCCGGCCTCTTCCCACGCCTTGTAAAGCCGCGCCTCGGCCTCGGCCGCGTCGAATGTCTTTTCCATCGCCATGGTGCCTGGTCCCGCTGATCCGTTTGCGCCCCCGTCTAGCGAATTGGCGGGCCAAGGGAAAGCCGGTTGTCGCGGCCTGTCCGGGGTCAGGCGCGGTCGAGCTTGGTGCTCAGGTGAATGAGCGATTCCGACGAGCGCACGCCCTTCGCCTCGCCGATCCGGTCGAGCGTCTCATCGAGGGCCGCGGTGCTGTCGGCGGCCAGTTCCACGATCATGTCGAACCGGCCCGAGGCGGTGTGCACGCGCTTGACCTGCGACAGGGTTTTCAGCCGCGCCAGCACCGCGGCGCCGGCGCGCGGTTCGACCGACAGCAGCGCCGTGGCGTGCAGCGGCGGGCGCGCCTGCGCGCCGCGGCGCAGGGTGTAGCCGGCGATGGCGCCGCCGGCTTCCAGCCGGTCGATGCGGGCCTGAACGGTGGTGCGCGCCAGCCCCAGCCGCCGCGCCAGAGTGGCCACCGGCAGGCGGGCATTTTCGGCCAGAAGGGCCATCAGTGCCGCATCGGTTTCGTCGGTTTGCATTATCACCCCGTCATAATGTGTCACATCCCTGTCAATATAGACAAGGTGACGACAGGAATCGACAGCATTTCGCCCCAGACTGGAGAAAACGAGCAGCAGGAGACCCCGAACATGCGCGCAGAGCCCCTTTGGCGTGACCCCCTGACCCACCTGGCCCGCGTGCGGCCCGACACGGCGGTGATGTATTTCTGCCCGGCGGTGTTGCAGGCCAACGCGCGGCGGTTCCGGGCCGGGTTCGACGGGTTGGTAACCTACGCGGTCAAGGCCAACCCGCGCGCCGAGGTGCTGGAAAACCTCGCCGCCGCCGGGGTGCGCGCCTTTGACGTGGCCTCGCCGGCCGAGATGCGCGCGGCGCGCGCGGCCTGTCCCGACGCGGTGCTGCACTACAATAACCCCGTGCGCTCGCCCGACGAGGTGGCAGCGGGCGTGGCGCTTGGGGTGGCATCGTGGTCGGTCGATTGCGCGGCCGAGTTGGACAAGCTGGCCGATGTGCCGCGCACCGCCGAAGTGAGCGTGCGCCTGGCGCTGCCGGTCAAGGGCGCGGCCTATGACTTCGGCGACAAGTTCGGCGCCAACCCCGAGGCGGCCGAGAAATTGCTGGCCCGCGTGGCGGAGATGGGGTTCACCCCGGCGATGACCTTCCACCCCGGCACCCAGTGCGCCGATCCGTCCGCCTGGGCGGCCTATGTCGCGGCCTGCGCCGACGTGGCCTGCCGCGCCGGCGTGCGGCTGGCGCGGCTCAACGTCGGTGGCGGCTTTGCCGCGCATCGCGCCGGCGCCGATGCGCCGGACCTCGACGCCATTTTCACCCGTATCCGCGCGGCGGTGGACGCGGCCTTTGGCGCCGATGCGCCGGCGCTGGTGTGCGAGCCGGGCCGCGCCATGGTGGCCGAGGCGTTCACCCTGGCTGCGCGCGTCAAGGCGCGGCGCCCGGGCGGGGCGGTGTTCATCAACGACGGCATCTATGGCGGGCTGTCCGAAATGCGCGACCTCGCGCAGGGCGACCGGATCACCGTGCACGCGCCCGACGGCGCCCCGCGCCGGGGCGCCCCGCAGCCACGCGTGGTGTTCGGACCGACCTGCGACAGCCTCGATCGGCTGCCCGACCCGGTGGCCCTGCCGGGCGACGTGGCCGACGGCGACTACCTGCTGTTCCACGGGCAGGGGGCCTATTCGCTGGCGCTTGCCACCGGGTTCAACGGCTATGGCCCGGGCGATCCGATCACTGTCGGCCGGCTGTGATCCACTGGACAGTGCCGCACGGTGAGCTAGGGTGCGCCCGAGACAGCGAATGGGGCGCATCATGGAAAAATTCGGCAAAAGCCAGCCAATCACGCGGATCGAGGACCAGCGATTCCTGACCGGGCATGGCGAATACGTGGACGATATCGCGCCTGCGGGCGCGCTGCACGCGCTTGTTTTCCGCTCGCCGGTGGCGCACGGGCGGATCACGGCGCTTGACGTGGGTGCCGCGCGCGACGCCGAGGGCGTGCACATGGTCGTCACCGCCGCCGATCTCGACGCCGCCGGCATCACCGCCGGCATCTGGGGCATCACGATTGAAAACCGCGACGGCACCCCCGCCGCCGGCCCCGAGCGGCCGATCCTGGCACGCGACCGGCTGCGCCATGTCGGCGAACCCGTCGCGGTGGTCATCGCCGAAACGCTGGACCATGCGCGCGACGCCGCCGAGCTGATCGAACTGGATTATGACGATCTGCCCGCCAAGCTGGGCCTTGCGCCGGGGGGCGAGGCGATTCACCCCGACGCGGCGCCCGACAACCGCGCCTTTGACTGGGCGATGGGGGACGAGGCCGCCTGCGCATCGGCGCTGGAGCGCGCCGCGCACGTGGTGCGCATGCAGGTGGACGACAACCGCGTGATCGTGAACTCGATGGAACCACGCGGCTGTTTCGCCGAATGGCAGGGCGGGCGGCTGCACCTGTCGTTCAACGGGCAGGGCGTGTGGGGGCCCAAGGCGCAGATCGCGCGCGTCCTGGGTCTTGACCGCGACCAGGTGCGCGTGACCAACCCCGATGTCGGCGGCGGCTTCGGGATGAAGGCGCCGCCCTACAACGAGTATTTCGTCGTCGCCCACGCCGCGCGCGCGCTGGGCCGGCCGGTGCGCTGGATGTCCGAGCGCACCGAGGCGATGCTGAGCGATCACGCCGGCCGCGACCTGACCCACGAGGTGATGATGGGCTTCGACGCCGATCACCGGATCACCGGCTACCGGGTGGACTCGCGCTGTAACCTGGGCGCCTACAACAGCAATTTCGGCCAGATCATCCAGACGACGCTGTTTTCCAAGGTGATGATGGGCACCTACGACGTGCAGGACACGTTCCTGCATGTCGAAGGGTACTACACCAACACCACGCAGGTGGATGCCTATCGCGGCGCCGGTCGGCCCGAGGCGATCTATCTGCTGGAGCGCGTCATGGACATGGCCGCGCGCGAACTGGGCGTCGATCCGTGGGAGTTGCGCCGGCGCAACTTCATCCCGGCCGATGCCTTTCCATATGTCAGCGCCACCGGCGAAACCTACGACGTGGGCGATTTCGCCCGCGTTCTGAACCACGCCGAAGCCGCCGCCGACCGTGACGGGTTCGAAGCCCGGCGCGCGGCCAGCGCCGCGCGGGGGCGGCTGCGCGGCATGGGGCTGGCCTATTACATCGAAAGCATCCTGGGCGATCCGTCCGAGGGCGCCAAGGTGGAATTCGGCGCTGACGGCACCGCCACGATCTATGTCGGCACGCAAAGCAACGGGCAGGGGCATGAAACCGTCTATGCGCATTTCCTGTCGGATCAGACCGGCATCCCGCCCGATCGCATCCGCGTGGTACAGGGCGATTCGGACCTGATCGAAAAGGGCGGCGGCACCGGCGGGTCACGCTCGGTCACCGTGCAGGCCAACGCCACGCTGGCCACGGTCGATGTGATGGTCGCTGCCTTCACCCCTTACCTGGCCGAGAAACTGGGCGTGGATGAAAGCGCCGTCAGCTTCGACCATGAGACTTTTCGCGCGCCCGGATCGAACCTGACGCCGACGCTGCTGGAGGCGGCGCAGATGGCCCTTGCCGACGGGCGCACTGACCTTCTGGTGCACGAGGCGCGCGCCACCCTGCCGGCGCGCAGCTACCCCAACGGCGCCCATGTGGCCGAGGTGGAAGTGGACCCCGATACCGGCAAGGTCACGCTCGACCGCTACACGGTCGTGGACGATTTCGGCAACCTCATCAACCCGCTGCTGGCCGAGGGGCAGGTGCATGGCGGGGTGGCGCAGGGCGTGGGCCAGGCCCTTACCGAACACACGGTATTCGACGAGGACGGGCAGTTGCTCACGGCAACGTTCATGGACTACGCCATGCCGAGGGCCGATGATCTGCCGATGATCGGTTTCGCGACCGAACCCGTGCCCTCGACCGCCAACCCGATGGGAATGAAGGGCTGCGGCGAGGCCGGCACCGTGGGCGCGATGGCAGCCACCGCCAACGCGGTGCTCGATGCGCTGTGGGCGCGCGGGGTACGCCGGGCGGACATGCCGTTCACGCCGTCGCGCGTTTGGGAGATGCTCAATGAAGATGGAACGCCTCAGGCGGCTGAGTAAGAGCTTTCTCGAATGGGTCCGCCCCGGGCAGCGCGCGGGGCACACGCCGCTGTCCGAGAGGCGCGGGTCGCAGACCCACGTCATCATCCTCGATGGCACCATGTCGACGCTGGAGCCCGGCGACGAAACCAATGCCGGGCTGACCTACAAGCTGCTGTGCGAGGCGCGCCCGGCGCTGTCGCTTTACTACGAGGCGGGGCTGCAATGGTGCGACTGGCGCACCACCCATCACGTCATGATGGGGCGCGGCATCAACCAGCAGATCCGGCGCGCCTACGGTTTCCTTGCCAGCCGCTATCGGCCCGGGGACCGGATTTTCCTGATGGGGTACTCGCGCGGCGCCTACGCGGTGCGCTCGCTGGCGGGGATGATCGACCGGGTCGGCCTGCTGCGCGCCACGTGCGCGACCGAACGTAACATCCGCCAGACCTATCGGCTCTACGCCGCGCCGGGCAAGACCGACCAGGCGCGCGCCTTCGCCGGCGGCCGCTGCCACGCCCACGTTCCGATCGAAGCGGTCGCGGTGTGGGACACGGTCAAGGCGCTGGGGCTGCGGCTGCCGTTCCTGTGGGAACGCTCGGCGCGCAACCACGCCTTTCACAACCACCACCTGGGGCCGTCGATCCTGCACGGCTTCCACGCCCTGGCGCTGGACGAGACGCGCGAGGTCTTCGACCCGGTGCTGTGGGAATGCCCGCCGGAGTGGGAAGGCGATGTGCGCCAGGTCTGGTTTACCGGCACCCATGGCGATATCGGCGGGCACCTGGGCGGCTACACCCCGGCGCGGCCGCTGGCCAACATCGCGCTGGTGTGGATGCTGGAGCGGATGGAGGAATGCGCGCTGCCGCTGCCCGAGGGCTGGTGCGGGCGCTTTCCCACCGACCCGGATGCGCCCAGCGTCGGCACCTGGCGCGGCTGGGGCAAGCTGTTCTGGTTGCGCAAACGGCGGGTGGTGGGGCGCGACATGTCCGAGCGCCTGCATGAAACCGTGCGTGGCCACCCGGCGGCGCGCGCTGCGCTGGGCGTGACCGCGTGATCCCCGCGGCGACGTCCAGCCCCCGGCAAACACGCGCGTGCGCCGGGGGCTGGACGCGCGGCGCGCTTCGTCTTACCTGTGGCGCCGACAGGAGACGCCAATGACCACACCGCCCCTCGACCTTTTCCTTGCCGCGCCGCGCGGCTTTTGCGCCGGCGTCGACCGCGCCATCAAGATCGTCGAGATGGCGCTGGAGAAATGGGGCGCCCCCGTCTACGTGCGCCACGAGATCGTGCACAACCGTTTCGTCGTCGACCGGCTGCGCGACCTGGGCGCGGTTTTTGTCGAGGAACTGTCAGACTGCCCCGACGACCGCCCGGTGATCTTTTCCGCCCACGGGGTGCCGAAATCGGTGCCCTCGCAGGCGCAGGCACGCAACATGGTCTATGTCGATGCCACCTGCCCGCTGGTCAGCAAGGTGCATATCGAGGCCGAGCGCCATCATCAGTCGGGCCTTCAGATCATCATGATCGGCCATGCCGGCCACCCTGAAACCATCGGCACGACCGGGCAACTGCCACCGGGCGAAGTGCTGCTTGTCGAAACCCCCGAGGACGTGGCGCGCGTCGACGTGCGCGACCCCGAAAAACTGGCCTTCGTCACCCAGACCACGCTGTCGGTCGACGATACCGCCGATATCGTCGCGGCGCTGCGCGCGCGGTTCCCGCGCATCGTCGGCCCGCACAAGGAAGACATCTGCTACGCCACCACCAACCGGCAGGAGGCGGTCAAGGCGATGGCGCCGCGCATCGACGCGATGCTGGTGGTGGGGGCGCCGAATTCGTCCAATTCACGGCGGCTGGTCGAGGTCGCCGCGCGCGCCGGCTGCGGGTACGCGCAGCTTGTCCAGCGCGCCGCCGATATCGACTGGCGCGCGCTCGACGGCATGCGCAGTCTTGGCCTGACCGCCGGCGCCTCGGCGCCCGAGGAATTGGTGGACGAGGTGATCGCGGCGCTGCGCACCCGCTACGAGGTAACGGTGCACGAGGTCGAGACCGCCACCGAAAACGTCGAATTCAAGGTGCCGCGCGCGCTGCGCGCGCCGGCCTGAGCAGGAGGGCACGGCCATGCGCGCCATCCCCGCCTCGGCGCTGGCCCTCGGGCTGGCGGGTCTGATCCCGTTCATCTGGTCGGCGGTCAGCGGGCTGGTGCCCGACCTGGGGCTGTGGACGGCGCGCACCATCGGGCCGCGCTTTGCCGGGCCGTACGTGGGGCTGGCCTATGGCACGGTGATCCTTTCGTTCATGTCCGGCGTCCTGTGGGGCTTTGCCACCCGCGCCAGCGGCCAGGTGGCCGCCAGCGGCTACGCGCTGTCGGTGATCCCGGCGCTGTGGGCGTTCCTGATGGTCGGCGGCGGGCCGGTCAGTGCGGGCATGAACCTGATGTTCGGGTTCGGCGGCGTGCTGGGGCTGGACTGGCTGTTCTGGCGTCACGGGCTGGCGCCGCCATGGTGGATGCACCTGCGCGTGCCGCTGACCGCGGTGAGCGTGGCTTGCCTGGCCGCCAACGTGTTCTTCTGAAACCCTTGCCGGAGGCCGCCCATGCCCCATGACCTGATCGCCTATACCGACGGGGCGTGCTCCGGCAATCCCGGGCCCGGGGGCTGGGGTGTGCTGATGCAGGCGCGCGAGGGCGACCGCGTGGTGAAAGAGCGCGCGCTTTCGGGCGGCGAGGTGGCGACCACCAACAACCGGATGGAGCTGCTGGCGGCGATCAACGCGCTGGAAAGCCTCGCGCGGCCGTCGGCGATCACCATCATCACCGACAGCACCTATGTGCGCAACGGCGTCACCGGCTGGATCCACGGCTGGAAGCGCAACGGCTGGAAGACATCGGCCAAGAAGCCGGTCAAGAATGTCGAGCTGTGGCAGCGTCTGGATGCGGCGCAGGCGCGCCACGACGTGACCTGGGAATGGGTCAAGGGCCATGCCGGCCACCCGGAAAACGAGCGCGCCGACGAATTGGCGCGCGCCGGCATGGCGCCGTTCAAACCCGCGCGCGGCGCCGGGGCGGGCTGAGGCCGCTCAGCGCGTCTTGCCGGCCAGGTCGGCCAGGATCGGGCAATCGGGGCGCGCGTCGCCCGCGCAGGCCTCGACCAGATGCGACAGGGTGTCGTGCATCGCCCGCAGATCGGCGATCTTGGCCTCGATTCGCGCCATGTGTTCGCGCGCGATCGCCTTCACATCGGCGCTGGCGCGGCTGTCGTCCTCGTAAAGCGCCAGCAGGGTGCGGCATTCCTCGATGCTGAACCCCAGCGCCCGCGCCCGGCCCAGAAAGCGCAGCTTGTGCAGGTCGCTGTCGCGAAACCGGCGATAGCCGTTGTCGCCACGCAGCGGCGTGATCAGCCCGATCTGTTCGTAGTAGCGGATCGTCTTGGCCGGCAGGCCCGACAAACGCGCGACATCGCCGATATTCATCCGCGGCCCCTTTCATTTCTCTCCCGATACCATGTGACAAAGGTGGCCAACAGCGCCGGGTCAACCCCTGCGCGCCGCTGCCCGGCTCAATAAGCCCCCGAATCGGCCGCGTCGCAGTCGAGAATGCCCAGGATCAGCGCCTGGTCGCCGCGCAACCCGCGCACGCGACAGCCGGTCATCCGTGCCATCGCGACGCCGGCCCGCGCTGCCACCGGGCCCAACCGCGGCGCGTATTGCGGGTTGACCCGCACCGCTTCCACCAGCCGCCCGCGACGGCGCAGATCGAAGGTGCTGCCGCCCACCGTCATCCGCACCGGCGCGACGGCACTGAAATACGGGCTGGGCGCGTCACAGCCCGCCAGTAGCAGCCAAACCAACACCATGCCCTTGCGAACCATGGCTCAGCCTGCACGCGCGGGCGTAAACGCCGGGTTAACCCGTCTGGCGCGGCGGTGCGAAACGCGGTTGCCGCCCCGGCGCGGCCTGCCTATTGTTCTTGGCGCCATGAACCGACCCGGAGACCCGATGCCGTTTCGCAAAATCCAGCCCGAGAAGCTTTCGCTCGCCGTGTCGCGCCAGATCGAGCTGCTGATCCTGCGCGGCATCCTGCGCCCCGGCGAACGCCTCCCCGCCGAGCGGGACCTGGCAGAGCGGCTGGGCGTCTCGCGCCCGTCCCTGCGCGAGGCGGTGGCCGAACTACAGGACAAGGGCCTGCTGACATCGCGCGCGGGCGCGGGCATCTACGTGGCCGACGTGCTGGGCGGGGCCTTCTCGCCGGCGCTGGTGCGGCTGTTCTCGGCCCATGACGAGGCGGTGTTCGACTACATCTCGTTTCGCCGCGACATGGAGGGGCTGGCCGCCGAACGCGCCGCCAAGCTGGCCTCGGATACCGACCTGCGCGTCATCCAGACCGTATTCGACAAGATGGAAGCCGCCCATGCCAAGCGCAACCCGGCCGACGAGGCGCGGCTCGACGCCGATTTCCACCTGTCGATCATCGAGGCCAGCCACAACATCATCATGCTGCACATGATGCGCTCGATGTACCAGTTGCTGCGCGAGGGCGTGTTCTACAACCGCCAGGTCATGTTCAAGCAGCGCACCACCCGCGACATGCTGCTCGACCAGCACCGCGCCATCAACGACGCGCTGCAGGCGCGCGACCCGGCCGCCGCGCGCGCCGCGGTGGAGGCCCACCTGACTTACGTCGAACGCGCCCTCGCCGACCAGCAAACCGCCGATCGCAACGAGGAAATCGCGCACCAGCGCCTCGATCACGAAAAGCTCAGGCGTACTTGACCGCCCCCGGTTTCACCTTTGCGTAAATACTCCCGCCGGAGGCTCCCGCACCCGCCACGGGTCCAGCCTCATGCAGCGGCGCGGCGCCTTGACCGCAAACCCGAGCCGGCGCCCGCCGGGCGACGGCGAGACGCCCTGTGCGCGGCCCCCGGCCGCGCGCCGCTGTCTCGACCCCGGCCAGACGGCGACAGGGCTTGATGCCGCGCCGCCGCGCGGGCAGTCTGAATGAAAATCCCGGGGGCCACCCAAGTGCTGATTTTCGTCGATGCAAATCTGACCTTCTTCGCGGTGCCCAAGACCGGCAGCACCGCCTATCATGTGTCGCTGCGCGGGCGTGCCGACATCGTGCTGGCGCACAAGGGCTACCTCAAGCACATGAGCGCCCGTGCCTACGAGCGCCACTTCGCCCCCTGGCTCGACCAGGCGCACGGGCTGCGCCCGGCGCGTGCCGCGGTGGTGCGCGATCCGCTCGATCACCTGCGCAGCTGGTACCGCTACCGCCACCGCCCCGAACGTCGCGGCACCCCGCGCAGCGCCGCGGATGTCGATTTCGACAGTTTCGTGCTGGCCGCGATCGCCGACGACCCGCCGCGCTATGCCGCCGTGGGCAGCCAGTACGCCTTTCTCGCCGGCGACGACGGTGCGGTGCGCTTCGAGCACCTCTTCGCCTATGAAAAGCTGGGTGTTTTCCACCGCTTCATGGAAGAGCGTCTAGGCCGTGACATCGAGCTGTCGTGGCGCAACGTCTCGCCCACCGTCGACACGCCGATCAGCCCGGACGTCGAGGCGCGCCTGCGCGCCGCGCGAGCGGCCGATTTCGATCTGCACGCGCGGATCATGGCCGCCGGGGGGCATCTTCTGGGCTGAGCGGGGCGCGCGGCGATGACCGCGAAAAATCGGCTGCCGCCCTCTTTCCAACCCGGCGGCGTTGGTCTATACGCGCAGCCTTGACGCGGGCATACAGCCTTGGAGGATGCCCGCCCCAATCTTATGGAGACTGACATGGCTGGAGAAATTCCTGATCTTCACGCCCAGGAACGCACGGGGACGGGCAAGGGCGCCGCTCGTGCAGCGCGCCGCGCGCATCTGGTTCCGGGTATCGTATTCGGTGGCGACAACGATCCGCTGCCCATCAACATCCCCTACAACGCCCTCATCAAGCGGCTCAAGGACGGGCGCTTCAAGTCGACCCTGTTCAACCTCAAGGTCGAGGGGCACGAGGACGTGCGGGTGATCTGCCGCGAAGTGCAGCGCGACGTGGTCAAGGACCTGCCCACGCATGTCGACCTGCTGCGCCTGCGCCGCACGACCAAGATCAATCTCTACATCCATGTCGAATTCACCGGCGAGGAAGATTGCCCCGGCCTGAGCAAGGGCGGCGTTCTGACCGTGGTGCGCCCCGAGGTGGAGCTGCGCGTCACCGCCGGCGACATTCCCGAAAGCATCACCGTGGACCTGTCGCAATGCGAGATCGGCGATACCGTCACCATTTCCGACGTCGAGTTGCCCAAGGGCGCCAAGCCGACCATCGACCGCGATTTCGTGATCGCCAACGTCTCGGCACCGTCCAGCCTGCGTTCGGCGGATGACGAAGAGGAAGAAGGCGAAGAGGCCGAGGCCGAGACCGCCGAAGACAGCGGCGAGAGCAGCGAAGACTGACGCCTCGTCGATCCCGTCGGTCGGGAGATATCGGAGGGCGCGGCGCCGGAGGCGGCACCGCGCCCTTTTTCCTGCGCCGTTGAGGTTGCCGCGCGACCGCGCTAGGACTGTCGCGGTACAAGGCAGGGGAATGCGCGCATGCTGATCTTCGCGGGGCTGGGCAATCCGGGCGCGAAATACGCGGCCAACCGGCACAACATCGGTTTCATGGCGGTTGACAGGATCGCCGCCGATCACGGCTTCGGGCCGTGGCGCGCGCGCTTTCAGGGCCTGGTGACCGAGGGCCGCCTGGGCGACGAAAAGGTGGTGTTGCTCAAGCCACAGACGTTCATGAACCTCTCGGGCCAGTCGGTGGGCGAGGTGGCGCGCTTCTACAAGCTGCCCGCCGAGAACGTGATCGTGTTCCACGACGAACTGGACCTGGCGCCGGGCAAGGTGCGGGTCAAGCGTGGCGGCGGGCACGCGGGCCACAACGGGTTGCGCTCGATCCAGGCACATATCGGCGCCGGTTTCGCGCGCGTGCGTCTGGGCATCGGTCATCCCGGCCACAAGGACGCGGTGGCGCACTACGTGCTGCACGATTTCGCCCGCGCCGACCAGGACTGGCTGGATGACCTGATGCGCGGCATTAGCGACGGCGCCGCCGACCTGGCAAAGGGCGACAACGGTCGATTCCTGAATGCCGTGGCCCGTCGCGTCGCCCCGCCGCGGCCTTCGAAACCCGGGGCGGAAAAGCCCGCAGAGAAACGGGACGCATCCGACGCGCCCCCTGACCCGCCAGACGACCGCTCGCCCCTGCAAAGGCTGAGGGACAGGTTTCGATGACCCGTCCGTGACCCTGCGGCAGGGCACCGATCAGGCATCTGGATTTTCGCCGCGCCCGCCGTCATTGTGTGCCGGGGCGGTCGCAAGGGAAACACCGTGCGCCGAATGACGAAACTGCGGCCTCGGCGCTTGTTGATCCTCGTGATCGCTACCATTGCCGCCGACCGGAAGTTCCGCGAGGATGGCTGGTGGAGGAAAACATACGCATCTTTCGGCTGATCGCCGAAAGCGTCTGAGGGCCGCAGCAACAGGCAGGGACGTGCAATGATCGAAAAGGATGATCCGGTGAACGTTCTGGGCACGCCGTTGCAGCCCTGCTCCAACGCGCCGCGCACCGGGTTCTTTCGCGACGGGCACTGCAACACCTGCGCCGAGGATACAGGCCGCCACACCGTCTGCGCCGTGATGACGGCCGAGTTCCTGGCCTATTCGAAATACGTCGGCAACGACCTGAGCACCCCGCGCCCGGAATTCGGCTTCGACGGCCTGCGCGCCGGTGACCGCTGGTGCCTGTGCGCGGCGCGATTCCTGCAAGCGCACGAAGAGGGGTGCGCGCCGCGGGTGCTGCTGCCGGCGACCCACCGCGCGACGCTGGATATCGTGCCGATCGAGGTATTGCGCGCCAACGCCCTTCCCGAATAGCCGATTTACATTGAAATGCCGCGCTCCGGTGGTATCGGTTTGACATGATAGCAAAGCTGGAAATGTTCCTGGCGCTGGCGAAAGAGCAGCATTTCGGCCGCGCAGCCGCCAGCCTTGGTGTCACCCAGCCGACGCTTTCGACCGGCATCCGCCAGCTCGAGGACCAACTGGGCGTCAAACTGGTGCAGCGCGGGTCGCGCTATGGCGGGCTGACGCCCGAGGGCCAGCGCGCGCTGGTCTGGGCGCGCCAGATCGTCGGCGACGTGCGCATGCTGCGCGACGAGATGCGCCAGACCGGCAAGGGGCTGTCGGGGCATCTGCGGCTGGCGGTGATTCCGACGGCGCTGACATGGGCCTCGCGGCTTGCGGCCGGGTTCAACCAGCGCCACCCGAACGTGGATTTCACCATCCTGTCGCGGACCTCGGCCGAGATCCTGACGATGCTGGAAAACCTCGATATCGACGCCGGGCTGTCCTATCTCGACAACGAGCCCCTGGGCCGGGTTTCGACCGCGCTTCTCTACCGCGAGCATTACACGCTGGTCTGCCACCCCGATCACCCGCTGGCCGGGCGCGACACGGTGGGCTGGGCGGACCTGGCCGACCTCAAGCTGTGCATGCTGACCCCGGACATGCAGAACCGCCGCATCATCAACAAGAACTTCATGGATGCCGGGGTGGCGCCGCAGGCGCGGATGGAGTCGAACTCGACCGTGGTGCTGGTTTCGCACGTTTCGCATGGCGACTGGGCGACGATCCTGCCGTTCGACTTGGCGCGGTTCCTGACCGCGGGCAAGCCGCTGCGGGTGATCCCCATCGTGCAGGCGGGCGCGGGCCACGCCGTGGGGTTGGTGGCGCCTTATCGCGAGCCGCACACCCCGGTGCTGCGGGCGCTGCTGGCCGAGGCCGGGCAGGTCGCGCGCGATGGTCCGGCCGCCGCGGCCGGCGATTGAGAAAATCGCGCGTTTCTGATAGGCTACTCCTATCAATCAACGGAAACTCGATATTGAATCGGCGCGCGATTTCGGCCACGGGGGACAGGCACAGCAACGACTGGGGGGCGATATGCGCCAGCACCTGCCGCAGCCATCCGCCGGGGACATCCAGCCCCTGATCGACCGTCACCTCGCGCAGGAGGGGCCGCTCTTGCCGATCCTGCACAGCGTGCAGGATGCGTTCGGCCACGTCCCGGAGGCGGCGGTGCCGATGATTGCCGAGGCGCTCAACATCACCGCGGCCGAGGTCCACGGAGTGCTGAGTTTCTACCACGATTTCCGCGACGTGCCCGCCGGCCACCATGTGGTGAAAATCTGCCGCGCCGAGGCCTGCCAGGCGATGGGCGGCGCGGCGCTGGCCGACGCGGCGCTGGCGCGCGCCGGTGTTGCCTGGCACGGCACCAGCGCCAACGGCGCGGTGACGATCGAGCCGGTATACTGCCTGGGGCTTTGCGCCTGCGGGCCGGCGGCGATGGTCGATGACCGGCTGGTGGGCCGCATGGACGCGGCGCAGATTGACGCGATCCTGACGGAGGCCGGGGCATGAAGATCTACGTTCCCCTCGACAGCGCCGCCAAGGCACTGGGCGCCGACGAGGTGGCCGAGGCGATCCGCGCTGCGGCCCGGTCGTGCGATATGGACGTACAGGTTGTACGCAACGGCTCGCGCGGGATGGTGTGGCTGGAGCCGCTGGTCGAGGTCGAGCGCGACGGTGTGCGCCTGGCCTATGGCCCGGTGAGCGTGGCCGACGTGCCCGCGATACTGGACGGCAGCGCCGAGACGCTGGGCCCGGTCGAGGACATCCCCTTTTTCGCCCGCCAGACGCGGCTGACCTTCGCGCGCTGCGGGGTGATCGACCCGCTGGACCTGGACGACTACGCCGCCCATGGCGGGCTTGCCGGGCTGCGCCGGGCGCTGGATGCGGACCCGGCCGCCATCGTGCAGGACGTCACCGACAGCGGCCTGCGCGGGCGCGGCGGCGCGGGATTTCCAACCGGCATCAAGTGGAAAACCGTGCATGACACCCCGGCGGCGCAGAAATACATCGTCTGCAACGCCGACGAGGGCGACAGCGGCACCTTCGCCGACCGCATGATCATGGAGGGCGATCCGTTCAGCCTGATCGAGGGCATGGCGATCGCCGGGCGCGCGGTCGGGGCAACCAGGGGCTATGTCTACCTGCGCAGCGAATACCCGGTGGCCATCGCGGTGATGAATGCCGCTATCGACACCGCCCGCGACGCCGGCCTGCTGGGCGATGATGTGCTGGGCTCGGGTGTCGCTTTTGACATGGAAATCCGTGTTGGCGCAGGGGCTTACGTATGTGGCGAGGAAACGTCGCTGCTCAACTCGATGGAAGGCAAGCGGGGCGTGGTGCGGCCCAAGCCACCGCTGCCGGCGATCGAGGGGTTCATGGGCCGGCCGACGGTTGTCAACAACGTGCTCAGCCTGGCCACGGTGCCGGTGATCTTCGAGCGCGGCGCGGCGCATTACGCCGATTTCGGGCTGGGCCGCTCAAAGGGCACGATCCCGGTGCAGATCGCCGGCAACGTCAAACATGGCGGGCTGTTCGAGACCGCCTTCGGCATGGCCCTGGGCGAGTTGGTCAACGACATCGCCGGCGGCACCGCGACGGGGCGGCCGGTGAAGGCGGTGCAGGTGGGCGGCCCGCTGGGTGCCTATTTCGTGCCGGACGAGTTCGACACGCCGTTTGGCTACGAGGAATTCGACGGGGCTGGCGGGCTCATCGGGCACGCCGGGGTGGTGGTGTTCGACGATAGCACCGACATGGCGCAGATGGCGCGCTTGGCAATGGAATTCTGCGCCGTGGAAAGCTGCGGCAAGTGTACGCCGTGCCGGATCGGGGCGGTGCGGGGCGTCGAGACCATCGACCGCATCGTCGCGGGCGATGCGGCGGCGGCCGGCCTGTTGAGCGATCTGTGCGAGACGATGACCGATGGCTCGCTGTGCGCGCTGGGGGGCTTCACGCCCTACCCGGTGATGTCGGCGCTGCGCCATTTCCCGGATGATTTCGGCCTCCACCGGGAGGCGGCGGAATGACCGGGCCGAGCGGTTTCGCCGCCTGCGGCGGCGACCGTCCGGGGGGCGCTGCCCCCCGGACCCCCCGGGATATTTCCGGCCAGAAGAAGGCCGGGACAGCAGATGCACGAAAGGTTCTGTCATGAAGGATTTCATCATCCCCGACGACCGCGACATGGGCACCCCGGCCAGACAGGGCGCGCCGGTTACGCTGACGGTTGACGGCTTTGCCGTGACGGTGCCGGAAGGGACTTCGGTGATGCGTGCGGCGGCCGAGGCGGGGTTGCAGATACCCAAGCTGTGCGCCACCGACAGCGTCGAGGCGTTCGGGTCGTGCCGGCTGTGCGTGGTCGAGATCGAGGGACGGCGCGGCACGCCCGCCTCGTGTACCACGCCGGTGGCGCCGGGAATGGTGGTGCGCACCCAGTCCGACAAGGTGCGCAAGATCCGCACCGGCGTGATGGAGCTTTATATCTCCGACCACCCGCTTGATTGCCTGACCTGCGCGGCCAACGGCGATTGCGAACTGCAGGACATGGCCGGCATGGTGGGGTTGCGCGACGTGCGCTACGAGGCACCGCAATCGGGCGGCCTGACCAACCATTTCGAGGCGCGCAGCGGCGGCGAGGCCAACCCGCAATGGATGCCCAAGGACGACTCGAACCCCTATTTCACCTATGACCCCA
The DNA here is from genome assembly GCF_024637375.1 of Sediminimonas sp. GTDB lineage: Bacteria > Pseudomonadota > Alphaproteobacteria > Rhodobacterales > Rhodobacteraceae > Sediminimonas. The sequence goes on from NZ_JAGXFK010000058.1 coordinate 52,360, forward strand.
GCAAGTGCATCGTCTGTTCGCGCTGCGTGCGCGCGTGCGAAGAGGTCCAGGGCACTTTCGCGCTGACAATCCAGGGGCGCGGTTTCGAGAGCCGCGTGAGCGCCGGCGCGATGGGCGACGATTTCCTGTCGTCGGACTGCGTGAGCTGCGGCGCCTGCGTGCAGGCCTGTCCGACCGCAACCTTGCAGGAAAAATCGGTGATCGAACTGGGCACGCCGGAACGGTCGGTGGTGACCACCTGCGCCTATTGCGGGGTCGGCTGTTCGTTCAAGGCCGAACTCAACGGCGACCAGGTGGTGCGCATGGTGCCCTACAAGGGCGGCAAGGCCAACCGCGGGCATAGCTGCGTCAAGGGGCGGTTCGCCTATGGCTATGCCGCGCACAAGGACCGCATCCTGGGCCCGATGATCCGCGAGTCGATCGACGAGCCCTGGCGCGAGGTCGGCTGGAACGAGGCGCTGGAATTCGCCGCGAACAAGCTGCGCGGCTTGCAGGAAGAGTACGGGCGCCGCTCAATCGGGGTGATCACGTCGAGCCGCTGCACCAACGAGGAAACCTACCTGGTGCAGAAACTGGCGCGGCAGGTGTTCGCCAACAACAACACCGATACCTGCGCGCGGGTGTGCCACTCACCCACCGGTTACGGGCTGGGCCAGACCCTGGGCACCAGTGCCGGAACGCAGGATTTCGACAGCGTCGAGCAGACCGACGTGGTGATCGTGATCGGCGCCAACCCCACCGACGCGCACCCGGTATTCGCCAGCCGCCTGAAAAAGCGGCTGCGCGCGGGGGCAAAGGCGATCGTCATCGACCCGCGGCGCATCGACCTGGTGAAATCGGCGCATATCGAGGCGTCGCATCACCTGGCCTTGCGCCCCGGCACAAACGTGGCGGTAGTCACCGCGATGGCGCATGTCATCGTCACCGAAGGGCTGATGGACGAGGCCTTCATCCGGGAGCGCTGCGACTGGGACGAGTTCGCCGAATATGCCGAATTCGTCAGCGACCCGCGCCACAGCCCCGAGGCGACCGAGGCACTGACCGGCGTGCCCGCGGACGAGTTGCGCGCGGCGGCGCGGCTTTATGCCACTGGCGGTAACGGGGCGATCTATTACGGGCTCGGTGTGACCGAGCACAGCCAGGGGTCGACCACCGTGATCGGCATCGCCAACCTTGCCATGATGACCGGCAACGTGGGCCGGCCCGGCGTGGGTGTGAACCCGCTCAGGGGGCAGAACAATGTGCAGGGGTCGTGCGACATGGGCAGCTTCCCGCATGAATTGCCGGGCTACCGCCATGTCAAGAACGCCGACGTGCGCGCGGTGTTCGAATCGCTCTGGGGGGTCGAGATCGACCCCGAGCCGGGCCTGCGCATCCCCAACATGCTGGATGCCGCGGTAGATGGCAGCTTCAAGGGGCTCTACTGCCAGGGCGAGGACATCCTGCAATCGGACCCCGACACCAAGCACGTCGCCGCCGGGTTGGCGGCGATGGAATGCGTCATCGTGCATGACCTGTTCCTCAACGAGACGGCCAATTACGCCCATGTGTTCCTGCCCGGCTCGACCTTCCTGGAAAAGGACGGCACCTTCACCAATGCCGAGCGGCGCATCAACCGCGTGCGCAAGGTGATGGCGCCGCGCAGCGGCTATGCCGACTGGGAAGTGACGCAGTTGCTGGCCAATGCCATGGGCGGCGACTGGAGCTACGATCACCCCGGCCAGATCATGGACGAGATCGCGGCCACCACGCCCAGCTTTTCCGGCGTTAGCTACGACCTCTTGGAGGAAGTTGGCTCGGTTCAGTGGCCCTGCAACGAGGCGCACCCCGAGGGTACGCCGCTGATGCACGTCGACGGTTTCGTGCGCGGCAAGGGGCGGTTCATCGTGACCGAGTACGTCGCCACCGAAGAGCGGACCGGGCCGCGCTTTCCGCTGTTGCTGACGACCGGGCGGGTCTTGTCGCAGTACAACGTCGGCGCCCAGACCCGGCGTACCGAGAACGTGATCTGGCACGAAGAGGACGTGCTGGAAATTCACCCCCACGACGCCGAATTGCGCGGCATCAAGGACGGCGACTGGGTCAGGCTGAACAGCCGCACCGGCGACACCGCGCTGCGCGCCCGGGCAACCGACCGGGTCAGTCCCGGCGTCGTCTACACCACCTTCCACCACCCCGATACGCAGGCCAACGTGGTCACCACCGATTTCAGCGACTGGGCCACCAACTGCCCCGAATACAAGGTGACCGCGGTGCAGGTGAGCCTGTCGAACGGGCCTACCGACTGGCAGGAGGATTACGCTGCGCAGGCCGCGCGCGCGCGCCGCATCCTGCCGGCGGCGGAGTAGGGCGCGCCATGACACGCTATCCCGCCAGCCGCAGCATGGCCGGCCTGTCGGTCAGGCCGGGCGACGAGCGCCGGATCACCCGCACGCTGCCCGAGGAAGTGCCGGTGGCGATGGTCTATGACGGCACCACCCAGGCGGTGATGATGGCTACCCCGGCGGACATCGCCGACTTCGCCACCGGGTTTTCGCTGACCGAGGGGATCGTGACCGACCTCGCGCAGATCGCCGACTTCGAACAGGTCGCGCACGACCATGGGATCGAGGCGCGCATCTGGCTGCGCGGCGGGCGCGGCGCGGCGCTGGCCGCGCGGCGGCGACAGATGGCCGGGCCGGTGGGTTGTGGGCTGTGCGGGATCGACAGCCTTGAACAGGCGGTGCGCCCGCTGCCGCATGTGGGCCGGGACGGCCCGACGCCGGCCGCGTCGGACCTGGCGCAGGCGGTGGAGGCGCTGCGCGACAGCCACCAGCCGCTGCACGATCAGACCAATGCCGTTCATGCCGCCGGGTTCTACCGCCCCGGCGCGGGCATCGTCGCCGCGCGCGAGGACGTGGGCCGCCACAACGCGCTCGACAAGGTGATCGGGGCGTTGGCACGCGAGGGGCACGACCCCGCGCAGGGTGCCTTCGTGTTGACCAGCCGCGTCTCGGTCGAGATGGTGCAGAAATGCGCCATGGCCCGCTGCTCGCTGCTGGTGGCGGTCTCGGCGCCCACGGCCCATGCCCTGCGCCTGGCCCAAGCGGCGGGCATCACCGTGGCCGCCTTCGTCCGCGGTGGCGGGATCGAGGTCTATTCCCACGAAAACCGCATCAAGAGGGGAACGCACGATGTCGCCTGAGAAAATGGTCCACATGGCCAACCAGATTGCCATCTTCTTCGAAAGCCAGCCCGGGGAAGGGCAGGCCGAAAAGGTGGCCGATCACCTCAACGATTTCTGGGAGCCGCGGATGCGCGCGCAACTTCTGGACCATATCGCCGCGGGCGGCGAGGGGCTGCACCCGCTGGTGCTGGATGGCGCCGACAAGCTGCGCGCGCCGGCGTGACCCGGCTACCGGCGCGCGGGTTGAGGATGCGGGCGCCTCCGGCGGGAGTATTTCTGGAAAGATGAAGCGGTTGTCGAACCGGCTGCCCCGGGGCTTCTTCTGGCCAAAAACATCCCGGGGGAGGCGCGCGCGAAGCGCGCGGCGGGGGCAGAGCCCCCAACCCCGGCCCCGGCTTTGCGGGTGTCGCGCCTCCCGCCTCAGCCCGCGTCCTTGTAGCTGACGGCGCGGGTGTCCTCTCCGGGGGCGGATTTCTCGCGCCGCACCAGCAGGCGGTTGAGCGCGTTGACATAGGCGCGCGCGCTGGCCACCACGGTATCGGTGTCGGCCGACTGGCCGGTGACGATGCGGCCCTCTTCCTCCATCCTTACGCTGACGGTGGCCTGGGCGTCGGTGCCTTCGGTCACCGCGTGGACCTGGTAGAGTTGCAGGTGTGCGTCGTGCGGGAACAGCGCCTTGACGGCGTTGAAGGCGGCATCGACGGGGCCGTCGCCGGTTTCGCGCGCGGTCTTTCCGGTGCCGTCGATGACCATTTCCAACTCGGCCTCGGCCGGGCCGCCGGTGCCGCACACGACGCGCAGCGACTTGATCTGGAGCCGGTCGTTTTCCGGGTCGTCGCCGGCATGGACAAGCGCGATCAGGTCTTCGTCGTAGACTTCTTTCTTGCGATCGGCGAGATCCTTGAAGCGGGCGAAGATATCGGCCAACTGGTTATCGGCCATATCGAAGCCCAGCTCGTGCAGCTTGGCGCGCAACGCGGCGCGGCCCGAATGCTTGCCCATCACCAGGCTGGTTTCGGCCAGGCCGATATCCGCGGGGCGCATGATCTCGAAGGTTTCGGCGTTCTTGAGCATCCCGTCCTGGTGGATGCCGGATTCGTGGGCGAAGGCGTTCTTGCCGACGATGGCCTTGTTGAACTGCACCGGGAAGCCCGAAACGGTGGCAACGCGGCGGCTGATGTTCATGATCCTGGTGCTGTCCACCCGCGTGTGCCACGGCATGATGTCGTGGCGCACCTTGAGGGCCATCACTACCTCTTCCAGCGCGGTATTGCCGGCACGTTCGCCCAGCCCGTTGATTGTGCATTCGATCTGGCGCGCGCCGCCTTCGACGGCGGCCAGCGCGTTGGCCGTGGCCATGCCCAGATCGTTGTGGCAGTGGGTCGCGAAGACGATCTCGCCGGCGCCCGGCACTTCGGCGATCAACCGGCGGATCAGGTCGGCCGATTCCACCGGCGCGGTATAGCCCACCGTATCGGGAATGTTGATGGTGGTGGCACCGGCCCTGATGGCGATCTCGACGACCCGCTTGAGGTAATCCCATTCGGTGCGGGTGGCGTCCATCGGCGACCATTGCACGTTGTCGCACAGGTTGCGCGCGTGGCTGACCGTTTCATGGATGCGATCGGCCATCTCGTCCTGGGTGAGGTTCGGGATCGCGCGGTGCAGCGGCGAGGTGCCGATGAAGGTGTGGATGCGGGGCCGGTGGGCGTGTTTCACCGCCTCCCAGCAGCGGTCGATATCCTTGGGGTTGGCGCGCGCCAGCCCGCAGATCACCGCCTGTTTCGAGCGTTCGGCGATGTCCCTGACGGCCTTGAAGTCGCCCTCGGAGGAGATCGGAAAGCCCGCTTCGATAATGTCCACGCCCATGTCGTCGAGCATCTCGGCGATTTCCAGTTTCTCGGCATGGGTCATGGTGGCGCCGGGCGATTGTTCGCCGTCGCGCAGCGTCGTGTCGAAGATCAAGACGCGGTCTTGTTCAGGAATCTGGGTCATGGTGACAACTCTGGTCTGGAAAATCTGCTAAGGGTGGCGGGGCGCGAAGGGCACATCCTCTGAGCGGTCGCGCCGGGGTGGCACGCTCAGAGGCGGCTTAGCAGAAGCAGGGCACCGGGCAGGGCGCCGGCGGCGCGCGCACAAGTCGCGATATGGCCCGTCTGTGTCATGGGGGCAGCATATACATCCTGCGGGGCAAATGAAAAGCGCGAATTTTCCGGTTGAACGCACTGCGCGTGCGGCTAGGTCGCCTGCAATGGACAGGGCATTGGTCATCGGCGCCTCGGGCGGGATTGGCGCGGCCATCGCGGCCGAACTCGGCGCGCGGGGCTACGCCGTCACGGGCCTGTCGCGGGCGCAAGACGGGCTGGAGGTCACCGACCCGGCGGCCATCGAGGGCGCACTATCGCCGCTCGACGGGCCGTTCGCGCGCATCGTCGTTGCCACCGGCACGCTGGCCGATGGCGGCGCCCCGGAAAAATCCCTGGACGCGATAGATGCCGCGCGCATGGCGCGGGTCATGGCGGTCAACGCGATCGGGCCGGCGCTGATCCTGGGTCATGTGGGGCGGCTGTTGCCGCGCGATTCGCGCGCCGTGGTGGGGGTGCTGTCGGCGCGCGTGGGCTCGATCGGCGACAACCGCATGGGCGGATGGCATTCCTACCGGGCCTCGAAGGCGGCGTTGAACCAGGTCGTGCGCGGCGCAGCAATCGAGATCGGGCGCCAGCGCCGGCAGGCCATCGTCGTGGCGCTGCACCCCGGCACCGTCGAGACGCCGTTCACCGCCGGTTATCCGGGCCATGCCAAGGTGGCGCCCGGCCATGCGGCGGCCAGGTTGTGCGAGGTGATGGACGGGTTGAACCGCCGCCAGAACGGTGGGTTCCTCGACTATGCGAGCGAGCCGATCCCGTGGTAGGGTGCCTGATCGCGGCGCTGGGCGATCAGCTTTCGCCCGACATCGCGGCGCTTTCCCGGCAATTTCGGCACCCTGCGCCCGGTCGGCTTGGCGGTGACACGGGCGCAGGCGCTGGAGGCATTCGGTGACTATCAGGGCGCGATGGTGCAGGGCGACGCTTATGTGCATCATTCGGTGATTCCGCCGAATTTGAACATCGGCCTGCTGGACCCTGTGGATACTTGTCGCCATGTGGTTGAAGAATGGCAAGCCGAACGGGCGCCGGGGCGTGCCCGTTCAACCTGCCATACTGGCATTTCCGCCCGCCACCGCGACCGGCTTGTCAGCAACCCGCGGATGGGGCCGGTCTGCCGCACCTGGGAAAGGATGCCCGGGGGCGACGCGATCCTCGGCCGGCTGTCGGCGGGCGAGGTGGTCTGAGGCCCGTGGCAGTGGTGCGCGTCACTCCTCCAGCAGGGCGCCGTTCTGCCACTGGCCGCTGGCCTCCTGCCCATCGGCATAGCGCATCGTGCCCGATCCCTGCCGCTTGCCGTTCTCGAACATGCCCTCGTAGACATCGCCGTTGGAATAGGTGGCCACGCCCTTGCCGCTGATCTCGCCCTGTTTCCATTCGCCCTCGTAGACGAAGCTTTCGTCGGTTTCGGTCTCGGGGTTGTCGGGGATCACGATCTTGCCCTGGCCATGGCGCTGACCGTTGGCGAACTGACCCTCGTAGACGGTGCCGTCGGGATAGGTGGCGGTGCCTTGGCCGTGGCGCTGGCCGTCCTGCCACTCGCCCTCGTAGCGGTAGCCATCGGGGTAGGTCATCACGCCGGTGCCGTGGTTCTTGGCATCCTTGAATTCGCCCTCGTAGACCAGACCGCTGGCATAGGTGGCCACGCCCTCGCCTTCGATCACGCCGGCGCGCCACTCGCCCTCGTAGGTCGAGCCGTCGGGATAGGTGATCTTGCCGGTGCCGTCGGGCTGGCCGTCGCGGAACTGGCCGACATAGACTGACCCGTCGGGGTAGGTGACGCGGCCCTGGCCCTCGATCTCGCCGGCAACCCAGCCGCCCTCGTAGACGTAGCCGTCGGCGCCGGTGAAGGTGCCCTGGCCGTGGCGGTTGTCGTCCTTGAACTCGCCTTCGTAGACATCGCCGTTGGCATAGGTGACGCGGCCCTCGCCCTGCCGGCGGCCATTGACCAGGTCACCCTCGTAGACATCGCCGTTGGGCTGGATCAGCCGGCCCTTGCCGTTGATCTGTCCGCCTTCCCATGTGCCTTCGTAGATCATCCCGTCGGGCATGGTCAGCTTGCCCTCGCCCGCGCGGGTGCCGCCCTGCACCTCGCCCTCGTAGACCGAGCCGTCGGGGTATGTGATCGTCGCCTCGCCTTCCTTGACGCCATTCACCCAGTCGCCTTCATAGGCATAGCTGCTGGGCGATTCCATCACCCCCTGACCGTGATGCATGGCGTTGCGAAAGCCGCCCTCGTAGCGCACGCCGTTGGCATAGACGGCCACGCCCTGGCCGCTGATCTTGCCGTTCTCCCACTCGCCTTCATAGGTGCCGCCATCGGGGAAGACGATCTTGCCGATGCCCTCGGGTTTGCCGTTGGCGAATTCGCCCTCGTAGACCGATCCGTTGGGAAACCGCGCCACGCCCTGGCCGCGGATCTCGCCATTGACCCATTCGCCGGTATACTCGTACCCGTTGGGCAACGTGTAGGTGCCGGTGCCGTGCTGCAATCCGTTCTTGAAGGTGCCCTCGTAGACGCCGCCATCGTCGTATTGCTTGGTCTGGACCGTGCCGTCCTGCGCCAGAGCCGGTGCCGCAATGGCCACACCCACCAGACCCGAAATCAACAATGATGTCCGCATTCTCGCCATGTCCCACCCTGCTGTGCCGCGGGTTTTCGAACGGCACTCTTTGCCGAAAACCTAATCGACGCACCGGCGGGGGGCAACGTATTTTCCCCAAATCGGCTTCCCCTCGCCACCCGATCTGCTAGATCATGCCGCCAAGGCAAACAGGAGACAGCCGATGGCCGACAGGTTCCGCCTCACGCTGGCACAGCTCAACCCCACGGTGGGCGATATCGATGGCAACGCCGCGCAGGCCCGCGCCGCCTGGGAAGCCGCCCGTGCGGCGGGGGCCGACATGCTGGCACTGCCCGAGATGTTCATCACCGGCTACGACTGCCAGGACCTGGTGCGCAAGCCCGCCTTTCACCAGGCGGCCCTGGCGGCGGTCGAGCGGCTGGCCGCGGATTGCGCGGATGGCCCGGCCATCGGCATCGGTGGTCCCTACATGGTGGGCGCGAGCCTATACAACGCGTGGTTCATCCTGTCGGGCGGCCGCGTCGCCCACGTCGTGCGCAAGCATCACCTGCCCAATGATGGCATTTTCGACGAGGCGCGTGTGTTCGCCCCGGCCGATCCGGGCGGGCCCTACAGCGTCGGTCCGCTGCGCATCGGCACGCCGGTGTGCGAGGATGCCTGGCACGACGATGTGACCGAGACGCTGGAGGAAACCGGCGCCGAACTGCTGCTGGTGCCCAATGGCAGCCCCTATTCGCGGGGCCGGCTGGAGATGCGCCAGGCGATGATGGTGGCGCGGGTGGTCGAGACCGGGCTGCCGCTGGTCTATCTCAACATGGTCGGCGGGCAGGACGACCAGGTTTTCGACGGTGCCTCCTTCGTGCTCAACCCCGGTGGCGCGCTGGCGGTTCAGATGCCTCCCTTTGACGCCGACCTCGCGCATGTCGATTTTACCCGCACGCCCGAGGGCTGGCACGCGGCGCAGGGTGACAAGGCCCATATCCCCGACACCTTGGAGCAGGATTACCGCGCCATGGTCGAGGCGTTGCGCGACTATTGCCGCAAGACCGGCTTTGCCCGCGTGCTGCTTGGCCTGTCGGGCGGTATCGACAGCGCCCTGGTGGCTGCCATCGCGGTCGATGCGCTGGGCGCCGAAAACGTGCGCTGTGTCATGCTGCCGTCGGATTACACGTCCGATGCCTCGCTCGAAGACGCGCAGGCGGTGGCCGTCAACCTGGGCGTACAGTACGACACGCTGCCCATCGGGCCGGCCAACGCCGCGGTGGGTGAGACGCTGGCGCCGCTGTTCGCCGGGCGCGACGCCGACGTGACCGAGGAAAACATCCAGTCGCGCCTGCGCGGGCTGCTGCTGATGGCGCTGTCCAACAAGTTCGGCGAGATGCTGCTGACCACCGGCAACAAGTCCGAGGTGGCGGTCGGCTATGCCACGATCTACGGCGACATGGCCGGTGGCTATAACCCGATCAAGGATCTCTACAAGACCCGCGTCTTCGCCGTCAGCCGGTGGCGCAACGGTGCCCATCGCGCCTGGATGGCGGGGCCGGCGGGCACGGTGATTCCGCCGCGCATCATCGAAAAGCCCCCCAGCGCCGAACTGCGCCCCGATCAGAAGGATGCCGACAGCCTGCCGCCCTATGACGAACTGGACGCCATTCTGGAACTGCTGGTGGATCACGACGCCTCGGTCACCGATTGCGTCGCAGCGGGCCACGACCGCGACACCGTCAAGAAGATAGAGCACCTGCTTTACATCAGCGAATACAAGCGGTTCCAGTCGGCACCGGGCACCCGGCTGAGCCCGCACGCCTTCTGGCGCGACCGCCGCTACCCGATCGTCAACCGCTGGCGCGACTGAGGCGGGCTCACTCCCACCACCGGTCGATGGCGGCGATGTCGTCGTCGGACCAGCCGAAGAAATGCGCCAGTTCATGCACGACGACGTTGGTCACAAGGTCCGACAGGTCGACATCGCCGCGGTCATGCCACTCAGACATGATCGGGGCCACGAACAGCCAGATCGTGTCGGGTGTCGGGCTTGGGTAGCTGACCGATTTATGCGTCAGCGGCACGCCTTCGTAGAGGCCCGTCAGCGTCATCGGGTCGTGCAGGCCCAGATCGCGCAGCATCTGGGCGTCGGGCATGTCGGCGATGCGCAACTGCACCTCGCGCGCGCGGCCGCGGAACGGCTCGGGCAACTCGGCGATGGCCCTGCGGGCAAGCTTGGCGATGTGGTTTCGGTCGTGCCGGGTGCCGTGTGTCATGCCGGGCATATGCATCTGTGCGCGACAAAAGGGAAGGGGCGCGCGGGGGTGTCGGTTCGGGTGCCTGCAAAGCGCTCGTTCCGGCCCTTGGCGGTAGCAGCCGCCATCGTTGCCGGACTGCACCCCGATGTGTACGGGGTAAACCCGCCGCCGCGCCCGCCCTCTACAGCATCATCTGATAGCTGGTGGGCACATAGGCATAGCCGCCACCCTGCCGGTCGACAAAGCCGGTGCCGGGCCAGGGCATGTGGTAGCCCACGAACGGGATTTGGTCGGTCGCCAGCATGTCCAGCAGCCGGTGCCGCGTGGCGGCGGCGGCGGCCTTGTCCATGTCGAACCTGACCTCCCAGTCGGGATGGGCCAGCGACCAGACGTAGTGATTGGCGAAATCCACCGCCAGCAGCAGCGATTGCCCTTCGCTTTCCAGCATGTAGGCCATGTGGCCCGGCGTGTGCCCGAAGGCCGCCATGGCGGTGATGCCGGGCGTCACCGCGTCGCCGTCGCCGATCATCGTCATCCGCTCGGCCAGCGGGCGCACCTTGGCCTCGAACCCGTCGTTGCCCATGGCCGCCCACGCGTCGAACTCGACCGCGCCGGTGACGTAGCGCGCGTTGGCGAATGTTTCGCTGTCGCCCTCGCGCAGCCCGCCGATATGGTCGGGATGCATGTGGGTGATCACCACCACGTCCACCTGTTCGGCGGTGTAACCGGCGGCCTCCAGCGCGGCCGTGATGCCGCCCCGGTTCAGCCCGGTGTCGAACAACACCAGTTGTTCGCCGGTGTTGACCACCGTCGGCGTGAAGAAGAACTGCGCCGCGTCGGTGGGCAGCTTGGCGGCGGCCGAGACGCGGGCGAATTCCGCGTCGCCGACGTTGAGCCCGAAGATCGAATGCGGGTCGGGCCGGGTCATGGTTCCGGCAAGCAGGGTGGTCACCTCGAATCCGCCCAGCACGAACCGGCGGTAGGGCGGCAGGCCGCTTCCCAGCATCGGCGCGGCGGCGCGCGCCAGCCCCGGCGCGGCGAATGGCAGCGCGGCTGCGCCTGCGGTGGTCAGAACGGTGCGGCGTGTTATGTGTCGGGTCATCGCAATACTCCCTGTTAATGGGTTGAAGTTTATAGCAGGGAGAGCCGGCGTCCAAGGTTTCACGCGATCGTGACCGGATGCTGGACCCGCCGCGCCCGATAGCTTAACAGCCACCGCATGTTCGCGATCCTCACCAACCGCACCTATGCCGCGTTGTTCTCGGCGCAGGTCGTTGCGCTGCTGGGCACCGGGCTGCTGAGCGTGGCGCTGGGGCTTCTGGCCTATGACCTGGCCGGCGCGCGCGCCGGCCTCGTGCTGGGGACAGCGTTCACCATCAAGATGGTGTGTTACGTGGGGCTGTCGCCGCTTGCCCAGGCGTTGGCGCAGCGACTGCCGCGCAAGCCGGTCCTGGTGGGGGCGGACCTGGTCCGCGTCGGTATTGCCCTGTGCCTGCCTTTCGTCACCGAAGTCTGGCAGATTTACGTGCTGATCTTTCTGCTGCAATCGGCGTCGGCCACCTTCACCCCTTCCTACCAGGCCACCTTGCCCGACGTGCTGACCGACGCGCGCGACTACACCCGCGCATTGTCGCTTTCACGGCTGGCTTACGATCTTGAAAACCTCACCAGCCCGGCGCTTGCCGCGCTGCTGCTGACGGTCACCGGGTACAGCACCCTTTTCACCGGCACGGCGGTCGGCTTCGCCGGGTCGGCGCTGCTCATCGGGCTGACGGCGGTGCCGCCGCTCGATCCGTCGGCGGGGGCGCGCCCGTTCCGCGAGCGGTTGACGCGCGGCGCGCGCATCTACCTCGCCACGCCGCGGCTGCGCGGGCTGCTGGCGCTCAACCTGGCGGCGGCCGCGGCCGGGGCCTTCGTGCTGGTCAACACGGTGGTGCTGGTGCGTGGGCAGATGGGCGGCAGCGAGGCCGACCTGGCGCTTGCCATGGCGGCCTTCGGCGCCGGATCGATGACCGCGGCACTGGCGCTTCCGCGCCTGCTGGAGCGGCTGGGCGACCGCCCGGTGATGCTGGCGGGCGCGCAGGGGGCGGTGCTGGTCTGCTTTGGCTTTGCGGCGCAGATCGCGCTGGCGGGGTTGCCGCCATGGTCGGCCTTCCTGGCAGTCTGGGCGGTGCTGGGCGCGTGCTATGCCTCGGTGCTTACGCCGTCGGGGCGGCTGCTGCGCCGCTCCGCCCACCCCGAGGACCGGCCGGCGGTCTTTGCCGCGCAATTCGCGCTCAGCCATGCCTGCTGGTTGCTGACCTACCCGCTGGCCGGGTGGGCGGGAGACGCGCTGGGCATGGCCGCCGCGCTGGCGCTGCTCGGCGGCCTGGCGGCGCTGGGGGTGATCGCCGCGCGCCGCCTTTGGCCGGCAGGCCTGCCGCGCGAGATCGTGCACGATCACCCGGACCTGCCCGCCGATCACCCGCACCTGCGCACCCATGGCGGGCCAGGGTGGCATGCCCATGCCGTCGTCATCGACGACGACCACCCGGTATGGCCGTCGCGACGCTGAGTGCGCGCGCGGCGCGCGCCGGGAAGGACAGCTTGCGCCGCTCCGGTGGCCAATCTGGACAAACCCCCGCGCCTGTGACATTGCCGCTTGCGGATATCTGGAGCCCCGATAATGACCACCACCCGTTTCGCCCCTTCGCCCACCGGCCATATCCATGTTGGCAACCTGCGCACCGCGCTGATGAACTACTTCATCGCCCGCAAGGCCGGCGGCACCTTCATCCTGCGCATCGACGACACCGACCAGGCGCGGTCGAAACAGGAATACATCGACCAGATCCAGCGCGACCTGGAGTGGCTGGGCCTGGAATGGGACCGGATCGAATACCAGTCGAATCGGTTGGACCGCTACGCAGCCGCCGCCGACCGGCTGCGCGACATGGGCCGGTTTTATGAATGTTTCGAGACGCCGGCGGAACTGGACCTCAAGCGCAAGAAGCAGCTCAACATGGGGCGCCCGCCGGTCTATGACCGCGCCGCGCTGGAGCTGCCGGATGAGGAACGCGATGCGCTGCGCGCGGCGCGCGGGGGCTACTGGCGCTTCAAGCTGGACCACGAGCGGATCGCGTGGAATGATGGCATCCTCGGGCCGACCTCGATCGACGCGGCCAGCGTGAGCGACCCGGTGCTGATCCGCGCCGACGGGCAGGTACTATACACGCTGGCCTCGGTCGTGGACGATGTCGAGATGGGCATCACCGACGTGGTGCGTGGTGCCGACCACGTCACCAACACCGCCACGCAGATACAGATCATCCGCGCGCTGGATGGCGCGGTGCCGCAATTCGCGCATCATTCGCTGCTGACCGGTCCGCACGGCGAGGCGCTGTCGAAACGCCTCGGCGCGCTGTCGATCAGGGATCTGCGCGCCCAGGGCATCGAACCGATGGCGTTGCTGTCGCTGATGGCGCGGTTGGGGTCAAGCGACCCGGTGGAACTGCGCGGCAGTATCGACGAACTGGTCGCGGGGTTCGACATCACCCGCTTCGGCGCCGCGCCCACCAAGTTCGATGAGCGCGACCTGTGGCCGCTGACCGCGCGGCACCTGCAAGGGCTGGACCTGGCGGACGTGGCCGACGATATCGCCGCGCTGGGGGTGCCCGATGCGCTGGCGGCGCGGTTCTGGGCGGTCACCCGCGAGAACATCACCACCCGCGCCGACCTGCGCGCCTGGTGGGAGATGTGCCGAGACGGCGCCGAGCCGGCGATCGACGACGAGGACCGCGACTTCGTCGCCCGCGCGATGGCATTGTTGCCCGATCCGCCCTTCGACGAGACCACCTGGGCGGAGTGGACGGCGCGCGTCAAGGAGGCCACCGGCCGCAAGGGGCGGGGCCTGTTCATGCCGTTGCGCAAGGCGTTGACGGGGCAGAGCCACGGCCCCGAGATGGCGCAACTGATGCCGCTGTTGCAGAAAGTGCGCGCGCGGCAGGACTGATGGCGGGCCGGGCAGGGGGCACCGCCCCGCCGCGCAGGTTTTCATCATTCCCGAAATACTCCCGCCGGAGGCGCCCGCCCTTTCGAGGTGCGCCGAGGGTGGGCTGTGTCCCCGGGCAGGCATCTAGGCAGAGATGATCCGGACCTCGCGGGCGGCGAGCGCCACGTCGACCAGCCGCGTCTCGGCGCGATCAAGATTCTGGTGGCGCGGGTAGCGCGGCGCGGCACGGTCGTCGAGCACCGGCGCATCCCAGCCATCGGTGGTGTCGAAGAAATGCGCCGCGCCCTCGGGCCCGTATTCGCGCACGAACCCCTGCACCACCACGTCGAGGTAGCTCAGCAGGATCGGGTGCGTGGCGGCCGGCGTGCCGTGCTTGCCTTCGGGGATGACGTAAAGCGCGACGTCCGGTGCGTCGGGCAGCGGATGGTCGATCTCGCCCCGGGCGGCGACGCGGTCGTAGCCGTGTTCGCGCGCATCCAGCGCCCGCCAGTCGCCACCCGGCACCGGTGCCATCAACCCGCGGATGGCGCTGCCCGGCGCGCGGTGCACGGTGAGGAAGGCGACCGGTCTGATCGGTGTGTGCCGCCAGACCCGCCGCCAGCCGCGCGCGGTGGCCGGGTGGGCATTCGTATAGGCGTGCGTGGCACGGTTGACCAGCGAACCGTAGCCGAAGAAAAACGCATCCCTCATGCAGCATTCCCGTCGCGCGTTTGATTCATGTCAATACATCACGCGCCGCTGGCGGGCACAATCGGGTATTCATCGGCCATGACAGGGGCGGACCATTGCGCATAACCAAGCGAACCAACCTTGCAATCCGCGTTTTGATGTTCTGCGGCGCGAACGCGGGTCGGCTTGTCACCAAGTCCGAGATCGCGCGGTGCTGCAACACTTCGGAGAATCACCTCGCGCAGGTGATCAACCAGTTGGGGCAGCTGGGCTATATCCGTACCCATCGCGGCCGCAACGGCGGCATCGAGCTGGCCCGCGACATGGCCCGGATCGAGATCGGCGAGATATTTCGCACGCTTGAATCCGGTGTCCCGATCGCCGAATGCTTCGCCGATGTCGACAATACCTGCCCGCTGGTCGAGGCCTGCCGGCTGAAACTGGCGGTGGCCGACGCGGCCGAGGCCTTTTATGCCCATCTCGACGGCGTCACGCTTGATGCGCTGGTGTGCGGCAACCATCGCCTGTTCGAGATCATGGCGCCGGTGAACTGTCGGGCCTGAGGCGGGCGCGACCGGCCCGGAAGCGACCACTTGTCTGGCGTTGACGACTCGGCTACACCCTAGGACGTCAGGTCGGGAGAACCGGTTCATCCGGTGCCGAAGGAGCAACCGCCCCGGAAACTCTCAGGCGACAGGGACCGCCCTGGCAGCAACACTCTGGAGAGAGGCGCGACTCATGGCGCGCCCGCCGAAGGGATAGCGATCTCAGGCGAACGGACAGAGGGGGCATCACGGTTTTCCGCAGTAACGCGGAAAACGCAAGATGCCGGGCGATGCACAGACGAATCGGCACGGCTTGAACTGGGAGAGACGTCGATGACGGACCTATTGCGCTTGCCGTTGCACGATCTGCACGTCGAGATGGGCGCGAAGATGGTGCCTTTCGCGGGGTACGAGATGCCGGTGCAATACCCCGCCGGCGTGATGGCCGAACATCGGCACACGCGTGCCCGCGCCGGCTTGTTCGATGTCAGCCACATGGGCCAGGTACGGCTGCGCGGCGCCGACTACGAGGCGGTCGCGCGCGCCATGGAGGCGCTGGTGCCGGTGGACCTGATCGGTCTGGGCGAGAACCGGCAGCGATACGGCTTTTTCACCAATGACGCCGGCGGGATCGAGGACGACCTGATGCTGGCCAATCGCGGCGATCACCTGTTCGTGGTGGTCAACGCGGCCTGCAAGCACGACGACATCGCGCTGATGCGCGCCGGCCTGGGTGGCGGCGCGACGGTCGAGGTGATCGAGGATCGCGCGCTGCTGGCGTTGCAGGGCCCCGACGCCGAGGCGGTGCTGGCGCCACTCAACGCGGGCGTGCGCGACATGCGGTTCATGGATGTGGCGACGCTGGACCTGGCCGGCGCCGAATGCTGGGTGTCGCGGTCGGGCTATACCGGCGAGGACGGGTTCGAGATTTCCGTGCCGGTGGCGGCGGCTGCGGCGCTGGCGCGCCGGCTGCTGGACGACGAGGCCGTCGAGCCCGTGGGCCTGGGCGCGCGCGACAGTCTGCGACTGGAGGCCGGGCTGTGCCTATACGGCCACGACATCGATGCCGACACCAGCCCCGTCGAGGCGGGGCTGACATGGGCCATTCAGAAGGTGCGCCGTTCGGGCGGGGCGCGCGCCGGCGGCTTTCCCGGTGCCGCGCGCATCCTGCGCGAGATCGAGGCCGGCGCGCGGCGCGTGCGCGTCGGGTTGCAACCCGAGGGCCGCGCGCCGATGCGCGACGGCGTGGTGCTGTTTGCCGGGGCCGACGGTGGCGAACCGGTGGGGCAGATCACCTCGGGCGGGTTCGGTCCCACGGTCGGTGCGCCGGTGGCGATGGGGTACCTGCCCACTGAGCTGGCCGCGACCGGCACCACCGTGTTCGGCGAACTTCGCGGCAAGCGACAGCCGGTAAAGGTGGCGCCGCTGCCGTTCGTGCCGGCCAATTTCAAGCGTTGACGATACCCGACACAACACAAGGGACGACAGGACATGAAGTTTACCGAAGATCATGAATGGCTGCGCGCCGAGGGCGACGTGGTGGTCGTGGGCATCACCGAGCACGCCAGTTCGCAACTGGGCGACGTGGTGTTCGTCGAGTTGCCGGAAGTGGGCACCAAGGTGGCCAGCGGCGACGAGATCGTGGTGATCGAAAGCGTCAAGGCAGCCAGCGACATCGCCGCGCCGCTTGACGGCGAGATCGTCGAGGTCAACGAGGCGATCGTGGACGAGCCCGGCAAGGTCAACGAGGATCCGCTGGGCGCGTGGTTCTTCAAGATGAAGATCGCCGATGCTGCGGCGCTGGATGCGTTCATGGACGAGGACGCCTACGAAACCTTCGTGGGCTGACGGACAGGGCCGGCAAGGCGGCGTGGTCCGCCTCCGGCGGGAGTATTTCCGGAAAGATGAAGGGCCGAGCTGCGCCGGGGGTGTGGCCGCGCCGCTATCAACGAGGTTCGAGATGCCGTTCAAGCCAACCGACTACCTGCCCTACGATTTTGCCAACCGCCGCCATATCGGGCCCTCGCCCGAGGAAATGGCGGACATGCTCGATGTGCTCGATGTCGGCGGGCTTGACGAGTTGATCGACCAGACCGTGCCCGAGGCCATCCGGCAGGCAGAACCGCTGGATTTCGGCAAGCCCGAATCAGAGCGCGGGCTGATGCATCACCTGCGCCGCGTGGCGGGGCGCAACAAGGAGATGACCTCGCTCATCGGGCAGGGCTATCACGGCACGCTGACGCCGCCGGCGATCCAGCGCAACGTGTTCGAGAACCCGGCCTGGTACACCGCCTACACGCCCTACCAGCCCGAGATCAGCCAGGGCCGGCTTGAGGCGCTGCTGAATTTCCAGACCATGGTCAGCGACCTGACCGGGTTGGAGATCGCCAATGCCTCGCTGCTGGACGAGGCGACCGCGGCGGCCGAGGCGATGACCATGGCGCAAAGGGTGGCCAAGTCGAAGGCACGGGCATTCTTTGTCGACGAGAACTGCCACCCGCAGAACATCGCGGTGATCCAGACCCGCGCCGCGCCGCTGGGGATCGAGGTGATCGTCGGCGCGCCCGAGGCGCTGGAGGCCGACAAGGTGTTCGGCGCGGTGTTCCAGTATCCCGGCACGCATGGCCACCTGCGCGATTTCACCGACCAGATCGCTGCCCTGCACGAGCAGAAGGCGATCGGCATCGTTATCGCCGATCCTCTGGCGCTGACGCTGCTGAAGGAGCCGGGCGCCATGGGCGCCGACATCGCCGTCGGCTCGACGCAGCGGTTCGGCGTGCCGATGGGCTATGGCGGCCCGCACGCCGCCTATATCGCCACCCGCGACGCTTACAAGCGGGCGCTGCCCGGGCGCATCGTCGGGGTCAGCATCGACAGCCACGGCAACCGCGCCTACCGGCTGGCGCTGCAGACGCGCGAGCAGCACATCCGCCGCGAGAAGGCCACCAGCAACGTGTGCACGGCGCAGGCGCTGCTGGCGGTGATGGCGTCGATGTACGCGGTGTTTCACGGGCCCATGGGGCTCAGGGCCATCGCGCAGCGCATTCACCGCAAGACCGAGCGCCTGGCGCACGGGCTGGAGGCGGCGGGCTTTGCCGTTGCGCCCGAGACGTTTTTCGACACCATCACCGTCGATGCGGGCGCGCGCCAGCAGCAGATCATGGCCGCGGCCCGCGACGAGGGCATCAACCTGCGCGCCGTGGGCGAAACCCGCATCGGTATCACCTTTGACGAGATGACCCGCCGCGCCACCACCGAGGCGGTCTGGCGCGCCTTCGGCATCGTCCGGCGCGACGATGACCTGGAGCATCGCTATCGCCTGCCCGAACCGCTGGTGCGGCAGAGCGATTACCTGACCCACCCGGTGTTTCACATGAACCGGGCCGAGACCGAGATGATGCGCTACATGCGGCGCCTGTCGGACCGCGACCTGGCGCTGGACCGGGCGATGATCCCGCTGGGATCGTGCACGATGAAGCTCAACGCGGCGGCCGAGATGATGCCGGTGAGCTGGCCGGAGTTCTCGCAGTTGCACCCTTTCGCGCCCGCCGACCAGGCCGAGGGCTATGCCGAGATGATCGACGATCGCAGCGCCAAGCTGTGCCAGATCACCGGCTACGCGGCGATTTCGATGCAGCCGAACAGCGGCGCGCAGGGCGAGTATGCCGGGCTGCTGACCATCTCCGCATGGCACCGCACCAACGGTCAGGGGCACCGCAATGTCTGCCTGATCCCGACCTCGGCGCACGGCACCAACCCGGCCAGCGCCCACATGGTGGGCTGGGACGTGGTGGCGGTGAAATCGGCCGAGAACGGCGATATAGACCTCGACGATTTCCGCGCCAAGGCCGAGGCGCATGCCGACAGCCTTGCCGCGTGCATGATCACCTATCCCTCGACCCACGGGGTGTTCGAGGAGACGGTGAAAGAGGTCTGCGACATCACCCATGAATTCGGCGGCCAGGTCTATATCGACGGGGCCAACCTGAATGCCATGGTGGGGCTGTCGCGGCCCGGTGACCTGGGCGGTGACGTGAGCCACCTGAACCTTCACAAGACGTTCTGTATTCCGCATGGCGGCGGCGGGCCCGGCATGGGGCCGATCGGCGTCAAGGAACACCTGGTGGCGCACCTGCCCGGCCATCCCGTGACCGGCGGCGCCCAGGGGCCGGTGGCCGCGGCGCCCTACGGCTCGCCCTCGCTGTTGCCGATCTCGTGGGCCTATTGCCTGATGATGGGGGGCGAGGGGCTGACCCAGGCCACCAGGGTGGCGATCCTCAACGCCAACTACATCGCCAAGCGGCTCGAGGGGGCCTATGACGTTCTGTTCAAGGGCCGTGGCGGCCGCGTGGCGCACGAATGCATCATCGACACGCGCCCCTTTGCCGACAGCGCCGGCGTCACCGTGGACGATATCGCCAAGCGGCTGATGGATTGCGGCTTTCACGCCCCCACGATGAGCTGGCCGGTGGCCGGCACGCTGATGGTCGAGCCCACCGAAAGCGAGACCAAGGCCGAGCTTGACCGCTTCATCGACGCCATGCTGGCCATCCGCGAGGAGATCCGCGCCATCGAGGACGGCCGTATGGACCGCGACAACAACCCGCTCAGGAACGCCCCGCACACGATGGAGGACCTGGTCAAGGAGTGGGATCGCCCCTATTCGCGCGAACAGGGCTGTTTCCCGCCCGGCGCTTTCCGTGTCGACAAGTATTGGCCCCCGGTGGGACGGGTCGACAACGCCTATGGCGATCGCCACTTGATGTGCACCTGCCCGCCGATGGAGGCATATTCGGAAGCCGCGGAATAGCCCACACGCGGTGCGGGCGAGCCCCGCCCTTGGTGTTGTGGGGACGCCCGGCGCGCCGGGTCGGCGGATAGTGGATGGCTTATTGCCAGAAGAAACCGGGCTGCGCGGGTTACTCGCGCGCCCGCAACACGGCGGCGGGGCGTTGCGACAGCGGCTGCCAGGCGAATGCCAGGCCCGCCAGCAGCGTGGCCAGCACGCCGCCCATGACGATGGCCAGCGCCGAGGGCCACATGACGGTGAACGCGGTTTCCATCACGAAGCGGCTGACCGCCCAACCGGCGGTGATGCCCGCGGCCAGCGCCACGATCCCTGCCGCCGCGCCCAGAAGTGCCGCGCGCAGCGCGAAGCTGAGCAGGATGCGCGCGCGCGTGGCGCCCAGCGTGCGCAGCACAGCGGCCTCGTAGGTGCGTGCCCCCTGTCCCGCGGCGGCGGCGCCGATCAGCACCATGAACCCGGTCAGCAGCGTCGCCGCCGCGCCCCACGAGGTGGCCGCCGCCAGCCCGCCCAGCAGATCGGAGACGCGCGCGATGGCGTCGCGCACCCGGATCGCGGTGACGTTGGGGAACATCTCGCCGATATCGCGAAGAATCGCCGCCTCGGCCTCGGGCGCGGCATAGACGGTGGCGATGAAGGTGTGCGGCGCGCCCGCGAGCGCCGATTGGTTCATCGCCAGGACGAACCCCATCCCCGCGGTCGAGAAATCGACCGCGCGCAGGCTGGTCAGGGTGCCGGTGATGTCGCGGCCCAGGATGTTGACGGTCAGCGTGACGCCCAGCTCCAGGCCCAGCTCGGCGGCCTCTTCGGCGGCAAAGCTGATCTGCGGCGGGCCGTCATAGCCCTGCCCCCACCATTCGCCGGCGGTGATGGTCGTGCCTTCGGGGCGGGCATCGGCATAGGTGATGCCACGATCGCCGCGTATCACCCAGTGATCGCCGGCCACCTCTTGCGCATTGCGGCCGTTGATGCGGGTGATGATGCCGCGCAGCATCGGCGCGCTGTTCATGCCGCTGACGGCGGGATCGCCCTCGATCCGGGCACGAAAGCCGCGCATCTGGTCTTTCTGGATGTCGACGAAGAAATAGGATGGGGCCACCTCGGGCAGATCGGTGGCGATGGCGCCGCGCAGGTTGCCGCTGATCTGGCCCACGGCGGCCAGCACCGACAGGCCCAGCCCCAGCGACAGCACCACCGACGCCGCCTCGCCGCGCTGCCCGCCGATTGCCGCCATCGCCCAGCGCAGCGCCGGCCGGCCGTGCGCGGCACCGGTGCGCAGGCGGCGCGACAGCGCCCGCAC
>NZ_JAGXFK010000059.1 GCF_024637375.1 Sediminimonas sp.
CCCAAGCACCTGGATGAAAAGGTGGCGCGCCTGCACCTCGACAAGATCGGCGTGAAACTCACCGAAATGACCCCCGACCAGGCCGCCTATATCGGCGTCAGCCCGAACGGACCCTTCAAACCAGATCACTACAGGTATTGAAGCGCGATGGCGGGGCGGTGCAATTGTGCTTTGCGCCCCGCCTGGCCGGCGTTACCCTGAGCGGCATACAAGCCGCGATATTCTCGCAAATCAATTCGGCAGCCTGCCGACATGACGGGAGTTATTGAATGGGACGCCGAGACGACCTAATCGCAACTTACGCGGACGACCTGCGCAACAAATGCGGGATCGAGCCCGACATGGACCTTCTGACCAAGGTGACCATCGGCTGCGGCCCGGCGATCTACAGCGCGGATACCGCGACCGTGGCGATGTCGCAGCCGCATGAACTGAAGACCGTCAAGGAAAACTTCCTGATCCGGAAGCTCGGCCTGCGCGACGGGCCGGAACTGATGGATGCGATCAACCAGGTTCTGGAAATCTACGGGTCTGATGAACGCAGCAAGTACCGCGCAGTGGTCTACTACATGCTGACCAGGCATTTCGGCCGGGAATCGGTTTTCCGCTAAGCGTGACCGACGGGCGCGCGAGGCGTGCTTCGGACCGGAATTGAAACGCATTCTAACCATTCGCCGTTTGCCGGTGCTGTGCCCATGCGCTAGCGTATGACTCATCACGGCCAGGACGGCCGGAGCCGATTTCCAGATACACGTGTGGTGCGTAGGGAGCACGAGGCCAACGCCATCGAGTTCGTGATCAGTGGGGAGGTGGAGGGTTCCGGCGCTTTGGCGGGGCCCTCCACGCTGTTTTCAGGTATCGCCGTGCGGCGCCGCGCGAGCCGCGCCAGGTTTCAGGACCCGGGCCGAAGCCCCGCCATTTCAGAAATGGCTGCCCACTCGGCGGGACGGACGGGTTGGACGGAAAGCCGCGGGCTTCTGACCAGCGCCATCCCGGAAAGCCGCGGGTCAGCCTTGATCATGTCCAGCGTGACGGGCGTCTTGACCGAACAGACGGCCTTGATATCGACGCACTCCCAACGCGGGTCGTCGGTGGTGCTGTCGGGATGGGATTCGGTGATCACCTCGACAATGCCGACGATCGCCTTTTCCTTTTGCGAGTGGTAGAAAAAACCGCGATCCCCGAGTGACATATCGCGCATGAAGTTGCGTGCCTGGTAGTTGCGCACGCCGTCCCACTCTTCACCCGCATCGCCCTTGGCGAGTTGATCCTGCCAGCTCCAGTTGCCGGGCTCGGACTTGAACAACCAGTAGCGCATCAGCCGATGACTTTTTTCCAGGCGACGATCTCGACCGATTCGAACAACCCGGCCCTGGCGTAAGGGTCTTGCGCCGCCCACGCCTGTGCGGCGTCCATATCGGCGACATCGAGAATGACCAACGAGCCGATCATCCCCCCGTCATCGTCCAGAAGCGGGCCGGCCTGAGCGACCACGCCGGTTTCGTCGATATAGGCGAGATGCGCCTCGCGGTTGGCCTTGCGGACATCAAGCGCGCCCGCCTTGTCGCGCGCGATGAGGGCGTAAAGCATTCATTCCTCCTTGAGTGGTCGTGACAGCAGCATTTCCATCGCCTCGGGCAGTTGCAGGTGACCATCGAGCATGGCGACCACCGCGGCGGTGATGGGCATGTCGATGCCCATTTTCCGGGCGCTTTCGAGAACCGCGCGCGCGGTGGCGACGCCCTCGACGGTGAGCGACTCGTCGAGCTTGTCCCGGCGTCCCAAAGCGTGGCCGAAACGCAGGTTTCGGGACTTTTCCGACGTGCATGTCAACACGAGATCACCAAAGCCCGACAGCCCCGACAACGTCTCCGGTCGAGCGCCGAGTTCCAGTGCCATG
Source organism: Sediminimonas sp. (assembly GCF_024637375.1). Classification (GTDB taxonomy): domain Bacteria; phylum Pseudomonadota; class Alphaproteobacteria; order Rhodobacterales; family Rhodobacteraceae; genus Sediminimonas. The sequence goes on from NZ_JAGXFK010000059.1 coordinate 1,901, forward strand.
CGCTGCATCTCGGCGTAGCCGCGGGTCATGAGGGCAGCGCGCGCGCTGTCGCCCAACCCGGCGCCGATCACAGCGCCCGCCGCGATAGCCATGACGTTCTTGAGGGCCCCGCCGAAGGCCGCTCCGATGGTATCTGCTGTGCGGTATATGCGCAGATTGGGGCGTGTCAGGCACTGTTGCAGATGTTTTCCGGCGGGATGATCGGCGCATGCGAGCGTCAGCGCGGTCGGCAGTCCGCGGGCGATATCGGCGGCAAAGCTGGGCCCTGTTAGAATCGCGTGCGTTGTATCGGGCAGCACATCGGCCAGCACCGACGTTGCGGTTTGGCCGGTTTCCAGCTCGATCCCCTTGCAACAGGCGACAAGGGCGTGCCCGGACAGGCGCGCCGCGTGGGTGCAGACAACGCTGCGCAACTGCTGCATCGGAATCGACAGTAGAACCGGCGATTCCGGTGCAATAGTGTCCAGATCCGATGAGACCGTGATGCTGTCGGGCAGCGATATCCCGGGCAGGTGGCGCGCGTTCTCGCGTCTGATCTGCATGTCCCTGGTTTGTGCGGAGTCGCGCCCCCACAGGAAAACCCGGGTGCCGTCCGACCCAAGTGCCACGGCCAGTGCCGTTCCGAAAGCGCCTGCTCCGACGACAACGATCATGCCTTCGCCCCCTTGCGGCCACTGCCCAGAATAGGCGCGCTGCGCTGATCGAGCGGCCAGCGCGACCGGGCCACAACCTCCGGCTCGCCGCGGTGGCCTTCGCGATACTGTTCCAGCGCACAATAGGCGATCATTGCGGCGTTGTCAGTGCATAGGCGCAGCGGTGGCGCCACGAAGCGGCAGCTGTTGTCATGCGCGACCTGTTCGAGCGCGGTGCGGATGGAGCGGTTCGCCGCGACCCCGCCGGCCACCGCGATGACGGCATCGGACGGCGCTTCGTTCAGGTAGATGCCGATGGCGCGGCGGCTCTTTTCAGCCAGCACATCGGCGACGGCTGCCTGGAACCCGGCGCACAGATCGGCGCGATCGCGCAACGTCAGGCCCGATTTCTCGGCCACGATGCGGTCGCGCGCCCGAAGAAGGGCGGTTTTCAGCCCCGAAAACGACATGTCGCATCCCGGCTTGTTCAAAAGCGGGCGCGGAAACGCAAAGCGGCCCGGGTCGCCCGCCCGCGCGGCGTCTTCCACCGCCGGGCCGCCGGGCTGCGGCAGGCCCAGCAGGCGCGCGGTCTTGTCGAAGGCCTCTCCGGGGGCATCGTCAATCGTGCCGCCCAGGCGCAAGAAATCGCTCACCCCCCGTACTATCAAGAACTGGCAATGCCCGCCCGAGACCAGCAGCATCAAGTAGGGATAGCGCAATTGATCGGTCAATCGCGGTGTCAGCGCGTGCCCAGCCAGGTGGTTGACCCCGATCAGCGGCAAGCCGGCGCCGGTTGCGATGCCGCGGGCACACATAACCCCCGACAGGACGCCGCCGATCAGGCCCGGCCCGGCGGTAACCGCGACGGCATCGATCCGGTCGAGGGATACCCCGGCCTCGTCCAGTGCCTGCGCGGCGCAGATATCCAGCTTTTCGGCATGCGCGCGGGCGGCGATTTCGGGCACGACGCCGCCATAGGCCGCGTGCAACTGTGCCTGATCGAAAACCACCGACGACAAGATTCGAGCGGGCGCATCCCCGTCCTGGCGCAGAACCGCGGCGGCGGTGTCGTCGCAACTGCTTTCCAGCCCCAGGATCGTTACGCTGCTGCCCATGGCCGATTGCCTCTGTTCGTCGCCAAACACGTTGCAAGATTGCAACGCAGCAGCTACCACCGCGGGGATGTTCAGGCAATCCCGGTTGGTCGCATGACCGCAACCATCCTTCTCACCCGGCCGCGTGCCGCCTCCGAGCGGATGCGCAAAGATCTGCAGGCGCGAAACCTGCACCTGTCCGTTTCCCCCTTGATAGAGCCTGAATTCGTCGCGCAGCCGCCGGACTTGCGCGGCATCAAGGGCGTGGTCTTTACGGCGCGCACGGCGGTCGAGGCGTTCGCTGCCCTTTGCCCGGCCGCGCGGTTGCCTGCCTACGCGGTCGGCGACGCCACCGCAGACGCGGCGCGGCAAGCCGGCCTGTGCGTGGTGTCGGCTGGCGGCGATGCAGATGCGCTTGTCCGGCGGATCCTTGCCGACGGGGTGCGGGGCCCGCTGTTGCACTTGCGCGGAGAGCATGCGCGCGGCGCAGTCGCACAGCGCCTGAGCCGGGCCGGCTGTCCGACGCGCGAGGCGGTGCTTTACCACCAGAAGGCGCAGCCGTTCACGCCGGAAGCACGGGCGCTTCTTGACGGCCATGAGCCTGTTCTCGTGCCTTTGTTTTCGCCCCGCACCGCGACGATTTTTTCACGACAGCATCGCGGACAGGCGCCGTTGTTCATCGCGGCGATGAGTCCGCAAGTGGCCGAAGCGGTCATGGTGCCGCGTCGGCGGCTGGTTGTGGCCGAACACCCGTCGATGACAGCGATGGTGTCGGCGCTTGATGAACTCTTGGATGCAGCGCGCGATCTTGAGGACCGGCGATCTGCACAGTAAGGTCACGGTCAGGCGTGTTGAACGCCCACAGATTCGAAAGGGTGGTTACGGGTGAGCAACAAGAAACCGAGCTCTGACGACGCGGCACCGCAGACCGGTGATGCGAAAGATGCGGCAGACCGTGGAGAGCAACCCGAAACCCGGCCTGAAATACCGCCCGAGCAACGCGAAACCGGTACCGAAGACGCAGCGGACGAGTCGCTCACGCAGCCGGGCCCGGACACACCCGACCGGTCGGATACGTCGGCAGAGGAACGCCCTGACGAAGCGAAATCGGTCGCGCCCGAAGACGGCGCGCAGGATGTAGCCGAGAACCCCGAGAAACCCGCCGAGTCGGAATTGCCCACGCCGGAAGACACCGGCGGGGCGCAACCCGTGCACCAGCAAGACGAACCGCCCGCCGACCCGACGATGCCGGATCACGAGAGTGAACCGCCCGCCGACCCGGTCGCCGGGACGCAACACCGCGAACCCGCGAACCCACCCGCGCGGCGCGGTGGCGGTGCCTGGGCGCTGCTTCTGGGCGGTGCCGTGGTGGCGGCGCTGGGCTTTGCCGCCGGGAATTATGCGATTCCCGATCCGCGGCTCGATGCGCTGCGCGGCGATCTGTCGGACCAGCAACAAGCCGTGTCGGCCCTGCGCGACACTGTCGCCGAATTGCAGCAGCGTGATCCGGCGCCGCAGGACGGGCGCGTGGACGATCTGGCCGACACCATCGAGGCCGCAGATGCGCGCACCGACACTGTATCGCAAAGCGTCGATGACCTGAAATCGCGCCTGTCCGCGCTCTCTGATCGCCTGGAGGCGGTCGAGAACCGCCCCATCCCGGCACCAGACAGCGGCGAGGCCGATGCTGCCAGTCGTGCCGAACTCGCCGCCCTGCGCGAGGCGCTGGCCGCGCAGCGCGAAGAGATCGACAAGCTGGCCGAAAAGGCAGCCCAGCGCGAAGCTGCGGCCGAGGTGACGGCGCAGCACGCGATGACGCGCGCGGCGCTCAGCCGTATCGATGCCGCGCTCGATGCCGGCACCGGCTTTGCCCCGGCGCTGGCCGATCTGCGCGCCGCCGGCGTGGACGTTTCCGGCGACCTGGTGGCGGTGGCCGAAGACGGGGTCGAGACGTATAGCAGCCTGCAATCCCGGTTTCCCGATCTGGCACGCGAGGCGCTGGCCGCGGCACGGTCCACCGGCGCCGACGGGCCCCAGGGCGACGTGATGGCGTTCCTGCGTGCGCAGTTGGGCCTGCGCTCGCTGGAGCCGCGCCCTGGCGACGACCCCGACGCCGTTCTGTCGCGGGCCGAGGCCGCGCTGCGCGACGGCCGGCTGACCGATACGCTGGCCGAAATCGAACAACTGCCCGAGCCTGCGCGCGTCGTATTGTCGGACTGGGTCGGCGACGTCGTCGCGCGCCGCAACGCCGTTGCCGCCGCCGAAGCGTTGGCGCAAGAGCTGAACTCGAACTGAGGATTGCCGGAATGCTTTGGGCGCTGATAAAGATTGTTGTTTTCGTCATTCTGGTGGCCGCGGCGGCGACCGGGGCTGCGTACCTTCTGGATCTGGAAGGCGGCGTGCGCGTCGCCTTTGCCGGGATCGAGGTGAACCTGACGCCGCTCAACGCGGTCATTGCATTGGTGCTTTTGGTGCTGGCGGTGTGGCTGTTTCTGAAATTGGCGGCGCTTCTGGTGGCGGTGCTGCACTTCATCAACGGTGACGAAACGGCGATTTCGCGCTATTTCGACCGCAACCGCGAGCGCAAGGGATACCAGGCGCTGTCGGAGGCCATGCTGGCGCTGGCTTCGGGCGAGGGGCGGCTGGCGATGGCCAAGGCCACCAAGGCCGAGAAATTCCTCGCCAAGCCCGAACTGACCAACCTGCTGACGGCGCAGGCGGCCGAGCTTTCGGGCGATCACCACAAGGCTGAAACCGTCTACAAGCGCCTTCTGGCCGATGACAAGACGCGTTTTGTCGGCGTGCGCGGGATCATGAAACAAAAGTTGGCCAACGGCGATACCGACACGGCGCTGAAGCTGGCGCAAAAGGCCTTTGCCATAAAGCCGCGCCATACCGAGACACAGGATATCCTGCTCAAGCTTCAGGCGGACAAGCACGATTGGAAAGGCGCGCGCGAGACGTTGAGCGCCAAGCTGAAAAGCGGCGCGCTGCCGCGCGACGTCTACCGGCGCCGCGATGCGGTTCTGGCGTTGTCGGAGGCGCGCGACGTCATGGACGAGGGCAAGACAATCGAGGCGCGCGAAGCCGCGATCGAGGCCAATCGCCTGTCGCCCGACCTGGTGCCGGCAACCTGTCTGGCGGCGCGCAGCTATATCGAGAACGGCAAATCACGGTTGGCCGCCCGGGTGCTGAAAAAAACCTGGGCCGTGCACCCGCACCCTGACCTTGCCGGGGCCTATGCCGACATCGCGCCCGATGAATCGCCCGAAGAGCGGCTCAAGCGGTTCGCCAAGCTGATCAAGACCAACCCGGATCACCGCGAAAGCCGGCTATTGCAGGCCGAGCTGTACATCGCCGCCGAAGACTTCCCCGCCGCGCGCCGTGCCCTGGGCGACATCCCCGAGACGACGCCGGATGCGCGGGCGCTGACGATCATGGCCGCGATCGAGCGTGGCGAGGGGGCAAGCGACGCGGTTGTGGAGGGCTGGCTCACCCGTGCGCTGGCAGCGCCGCGCGGCCCGCAATGGGTGTGCGACAATTGCCACAACATCCACCGCGAATGGGTTCCGGTCTGCGAGAACTGCCACAGCTTTGACACGCTGAGCTGGCGCACTCCCCCGGCGCCCCATATCGTGGCGCCGACCGGGGTCGAGATGCTGCCGCTGATCGTCGCGCCGCACGGCGCCGCGGACGCGGGCGATACCGGCGACGAGGCTGCCTTGGAGGACGACCCCGACGCGCAGAACACGCCTGTCGCCGAGGCCGAGATCGTCCCCCCCGAAGAGGACATGCCCGAAACCGGAACCGGGAAAAAATAGGGCTTTTCCATCCCGATAGCCGGTGCTATAGCCCCGCCCCACGGAGCCGGTGTAGCTCAGCTGGTAGAGCACGTCATTCGTAATGATGGGGTCGTAGGTTCGAGTCCTATCACCGGCACCAGTTCCCTTCTTGCAGGATGATCCGTCATGCCGCGCATCGCGGGTGTGACTCTTGGGGTCGCAAACTGTTTCAGCATGTTTCAACCGTTGGCTGTACCCGCGTCGTATCGAGCCGGGCAAGTGTTTGAAATTCCAAGAAATCAGCGGAATTCTGCCTTGAGGCCGCAGTTTCTGAAAGGCGCTGGCGACGCGGCTCTTGGAGCGCGGCGTGCGGTGCATTAACACCTTGGTAATGATTTCTGCGATGGCATTTTCAGGTGATGGAGGTTGCGATGGTCCGCAAGGTTTTTGGTACCGATGGTGTGCGCGGTGAGGCAAACACCTACCCAATGACCGCCGAGATGGCGCTCAGGCTCGGCGCGGCGGCCGGGCGGTTTTTTCGCCGCGACCACTCCAACGGTCACCGCGTGGTGATCGGCAAGGATACGCGGCTGTCGGGTTACATGATCGAGAACGCGCTGACGGCCGGCCTGACCTCGACGGGCATGAACGTTCTCTTGCTGGGGCCGGTGCCGACGCCGGCGGTCGGGTTCCTGACGCGGTCGATGCGAGCCGATCTCGGCGTGATGATCTCGGCCAGCCACAACCCGCATCAGGACAACGGCATCAAGTTCTTCGGTCCCGACGGTTTCAAGCTGTGTGACGCCGCCGAGCACGAGATCGAGCAGTTCCTCGCCGACGAGATCAAACCCGCAGAGCCCGGCAATATCGGCCGCGCGCGCCGCATCGACGACGCCGGCGGCCGGTACGTGGAATATGCCAAGACGACCTTCCCGCGGCGCAAGCGCCTGACCGGGCTCAAGGTGGTTGTGGATTGCGCCAACGGGGCGGCCTACAAGGTGGCGCCCCAGGTTCTATGGGAACTGGGGGCCGAGGTGGTGACTCTCGGCGTTGCGCCTGACGGCACCAACATCAACAGCGAATGCGGCTCGACCCGACCCGAGGCCGCGGCGCGGCTGGTGCGTGAAAGCGGCGCCGACCTTGGCTTGTGCCTGGATGGCGATGCCGACCGCCTGATTGCGCTGGATGAAACCGGCCATGTCGCCGATGGCGATCAGATCATGGCGCTGTTCGCCGGGCTCTGGGCCGATGCGGGGCGTCTTGCCAACGGGACGCTGGTGACAACGGTGATGTCGAACCTCGGGCTGGAGCGCTTTATGCACGGTCGCGGCCTTGCGCTGGAACGCACAAAGGTGGGCGATCGTTATGTCGTAGAGCGGATGCGCGAAGGCGGATTCAACCTCGGCGGCGAGCAATCGGGCCATATCGTGATGACCGATTTCACCACCACTGGCGACGGCCTGATCGCCGGGTTGCAGTTGCTCGCCGCAATGGTGGAGACCGGCAAGCAGGCAAGCGCGCTTTTGGATAATTTCACGCCTGTGCCGCAGCACCTGGAAAACCTGACCATCGACGCCGGCGCGGCGCCGCTGGCCTCTGACATGGTACGCGGGGTAATCGCCGAGCAGGAAAAGCGCCTTGCAGGGATGGGGCGGCTGGTGATCCGACCTTCCGGAACCGAGCCCCTGATCCGGGTCATGGTCGAATGCGAGGACGAGGCGCTGATGCATGAGGTTGTCGAGATCGTGTCCGAAGCGATACGCGACGACGCGACATCCGCCGCCCTGTCGGCCTGAGCGTCCTGCCGGGCTTGGCAACGCAGACCCGAGAGACTAACACCATTGCACCGAAGCCGAGGCGAAGTTCCCGCATGTCCCTGTCATTGATCATTCTTGCCGCCGGACGCGGCACCCGCATGGTGTCGGACCTGCCGAAGGTGCTGCACGAGGTGGCAGACCTGCCGCTGGTCGGGCATGCGATGGCGGCCGGCGCAGCGCTGCGCCCGGAGCGTTGCGTCGTCGTTACCGGCCATGGCGCCGACCGGGTGGCAAGCTGCGTGCAGGCGCTGAACCCCGAGGTGCGGCTCGCCCATCAGGCTGAACAGAAGGGCACCGCGCACGCCGTGGCGCAGGCTGGCGCGGCGCTTGACGGGTTTTCCGGCGATGCCATCGTTCTGTACGGCGACACCCCGTTTATCCGGCCCGAAACCCTGCAAGCCATGCAAGCGCGGCGCCGGACCGGCGCAGACGTTGTGGTTCTGGGTTTCGAGGCTGCCGAGCCGGGCCGCTACGGCCGCCTGATTGTCGAGGATGGCAGCCTGACCCGTATCGTCGAGGCAAAGGACGCGACCGAGGCCGAACTGGCGGTGCGGCTGTGCAACTCGGGCGTGATCTGCGCCGATTGGGCTACCATGCGCGCCTTGATTGATCGGGTCGGCAACGACAACGCAAGCAAGGAATATTACCTGACCGACATCATCGGCCTGGCCGCGTCTGACGGCCTGCACTGCGTTGTCGAGCAGTGCGACGAGGCCGAGACGATGGGCATCAATTCACGCGCCGAACTGGCCCGCGCCGAGGCGACATTCCAGGCCGCGGCGCGCACGCAGGCAATGGCCGAGGGGGCGACCTTGACCGCCCCCGACACCGTGTTCCTGTCTCATGACACGCGGCTTGGCCACGATGTCACGATCGAGCCGCACGTCGTGCTTGGCCCCGGCGTAACGGTCGCCGATGGCGCCCGGCTGCGCGCTTTCAGCCACCTGGAAGGGTGCGAGGTGGGTTCCGGTGCGGTCGTCGGGCCCTATGCGCGGGTGCGGCCCGGCACGCGCGTGGGCGCGGGGGCGCGCATCGGTAATTTCGTGGAAACCAAGAGCGCCAACCTGGGCAAAGGCGCCAAGATCAACCACTTGTCGTATATCGGCGATGCGGAGATCGGCGCCGATGCCAATATCGGCGCCGGGACCATCACCTGTAATTACGATGGCGTCTTCAAGCATCGCACCGAGGTCGGCGCCGGTGCCTTCATCGGCACCAATACCGCCCTGGTTGCGCCGGTCGCGGTGGGTGCGGGAGCGATGACAGCAGCCGGGTCCGTGATCACCGCGGACGTGCCCGATGGCGCGCTGGGGATCGCGCGTGCGCAGCAGGTGAACAAGCCCGGATTGGCACGCCGGCTGCGCGAGAAATTGCTGGCGCTCAAGGCGAAGCTGGCGGCGAATGACAATATTTCATCGGATGGATAAATCATGTGCGGAATAGTCGGCGTTCTGGGGCGGCATCAGGCCGCGCCGATCCTTGTCGAAGGGTTGAAGATGCTCGAATACCGGGGCTACGACAGTGCCGGGATCGCAACGGTGAACGATGGCCGGCTGGACCGGCGCCGCGCCATGGGCAAGCTGGTGAATCTGTCGGATTTGCTGGTACACGAGCCGCTGTCGGGCACCGCCGGGATCGGCCATACGCGCTGGGCCACCCACGGCGCTGCCAACATGGGCAACGCCCACCCCCACGCGCGCGGGCGCGTCGCGGTGGTACATAACGGCATCATCGAGAACTTCCGCGAGCTGCGCGCCTTCCTGTCGCAGCATCAGGTGACACCCGAAACCGACACCGACACCGAAACCGTGGCGATGCTGTGCAACTGGCATCTCGACCAGGGGCTCGACCCGGTCGAGGCGGCCAAGGCCACGGTGGCCCGTCTCGAAGGGGCCTATGCGCTGTGTTTCCTGTTCGACGGCGAAGAGGACCTGATCGTTGCCGCGCGCAAGGGCAGCCCGCTGGCAGTTGGGTGGGGCGAGAACGAGATGTACGTGGGATCGGACGCGCTGGCGCTGGCGCCGATGACCGACGAGATCACCTACCTCGAAGAGGGCGACATCGCGATCGTGCGGCGCAGCGGCGCCGCGTTCCTTGACGCCGATCAACACCCGGTCGAGCGCCCGCGCAAACGCGTGCGCGTCAACGCAAGGGCGGCCGACAAGGGCGGATACAAGCATTTCATGGCCAAGGAGATCGCCGAGCAGCCCCTCGTTCTGGGCGAGGCGCTGGAATACTACCTGCGCGACCAGGACGGGCGCGAGTTGTTGCGTGACAGCGTCGATTTCACCGGAATCGACCGCGTCGTGATCGTGGCGTGCGGAACCGCGGCGCTGGCCGGCGCGGTGGCGAAATACTGGTTCGAACGACTGGCCGACCTGCCGGTGGAGGTGGATATCGCGTCGGAGTTCCGTTACCGCGAGCCGCCGGTATCCAAGGCCACCATGGCGGTATTCGTCAGCCAGTCGGGCGAGACCGCCGACACCCTGGCGGCGCTGCGGTATTGCGTCGGTAAGGCGGCGCGGATCGTGTCGATCGTGAATGTGCCCGAAAGCTCGATCGCACGGGAAAGCGATGTCACCCTGCCGATCCTGGCCGGGCCCGAGATCGGCGTTGCCTCGACCAAGGCGTTCACCTGCCAGCTGACCGTGCTGGCGGTCATGGCACTGCACGCCGCGCAGCAGCGCGGTACGCAGACCCCCGACCGCATCGAGGCGCTGGAGGCGCAGTTGCGCCATGTGCCCGGCATGGTGAGCGAGGCGATGCGCTGCGAGCCGCAGATTCAGGCGATCAGCGCCCAGTTGGCACGCCGGCGCGATGCGCTGTTCCTTGGCCGCGGGGCAATGTACCCGCTGGCGCTGGAGGGGGCGCTGAAGCTCAAGGAGATCAGCTATATCCATGCCGAGGGCTATGCCAGCGGCGAGTTGAAACACGGCCCCATCGCGCTGATAGACGAGGACATGCCGGTCGTGGTCATGGCCCCCTTTGACGCGCTGTTCGACAAGACCGTGTCGAACATGCACGAGGTCATGGCGCGCGGCGGGCAGATCCTGATGATCTCGGACGCGCGCGGCCTGCATGAGGCAGGCGAAGACCTGTGGAACGGGGTCGAGATGCCCACCTTCGACAGCATTTTCGCGCCCATCGTCTATGCCGTACCGGTGCAGTTGCTGGCCTATCACACCGCGGTGGAAAAGGGCACCGATGTGGATCAGCCGCGCAACCTGGCCAAGTCGGTCACGGTGGAATAGCGCGCCGTGATGAGCAAGTGGAGCATCGCCGGGATCCGATCCATAGCTGCACGGTGCCTGCGCAACCGGCGGATGATTCGCCTAGTCGCGGTGGTCTGGGCCCTGGCGTTGGCGGTCGTGATGCTGCTGCCGTCTGACTCTCTGCCCCAGGCCCCCGGCGGCGACAAGTTGCATCACCTGGTTTCATTTGCCGTTCTGGGGTGCATCGTGGCGCTTGGCTGTCCCCACAGGTTGATCGTGGCGATCGGCTTCGCGGCGATTTACGGCGCCGTGCTGGAGTTCTTGCAACCCCTGACGGGGCGCAATGCCGAACTGGGCGACGTCATCGCCGACGTTTCCGGCGCGGTTCTGGGCGTGGGGCTGGCGTTGTTGCTGATCCGCGTGGTGGCGCAAGCCAGACCTGGATCTACCAACTGATTGCCGGGCGGGAGTGGGCCACCAACATGAACCTGATCAAGCCCGCCGTGGACAAGGTCGGCCAACATCGACAGCACCATGCGTGCGCCATTGAATTGTCGGCGCGTGATTTCCGGCCGACAATGCAGGTGGACAGCAGCCACCGCCCGAGATAGGACGCGCGATCATGGCCAAGCCGAAAGAGTCGACCAATTACAAAGTGATTGCGGAAAACCGCCGGGCGCGGTTCGACTATGCGATCGAAGAGGATCTCGAATGCGGGATCATCCTCGAAGGCTCCGAGGTGAAATCGCTGCGCCAGGGCGGTGCCAACATCGCCGAAAGCTATGCCGCCGTCGAGGATGGCGAGTTGTGGCTGATTAACAGCCACATCCCGCAATACGAACAGGCCAGGACTTTCAAGCACGAGGAACGCCGCCGCCGCAAGCTTTTGGCCTCGCGCAAGGAGCTGGCGCGACTGTGGAACGCCACGCAGCGCAAGGGGCTGACGCTGGTGCCGCTGGTGCTGTATTTCAACCATCGTGGTATCGCCAAGATCAAGATCGGTGTCGCCAAAGGCAAGAAGACGCACGACAAGCGCGAAACGGCCGCCAAGCGCGACTGGAACCGCCAGAAGCAGCGCCTGCTGAAGGATCACGGGTAAGGGTGCGCGCCCCCCCGTCGCGCGCGACTCCCCCCGGGGTGTTTCGGGCAAGATGAAATTGCGCCATGTCCGCGGGCGGGCCGGACTTGCCCTTGAGTGCCCCCCGATGTAGGCAAGGATGAACGCAATAACGGGGGTCCGAATGGCGCATGACGATCCGAGAACGATGGTTTCGACCGACTGGTTGGCCGCGCATATCAAGGATCCCGATCTGCGGATCCTGGATGCGACCTGGTTCATGCCCGACGATGGCCGCGATGCACGGGCGGAATACCGGGCCTGCCACATTCCGGGGGCGCGGTTCTTCGACATCGACGAGATCAGCGATCACCGGTCGGACCTGCCGCACATGGTGCCGCCGGTCGAGAAATTCATGTCGCGGTTGCGGGCGATGGGCGTGGGCGATGGTCACCAGGTGGTGGTCTACGATGCGCTGGGGCTGTTTTCGGCGGCGCGGGTGTGGTGGCTGTTCCGGCTCATGGGCCAGCCCGACATCGCGGTACTCGACGGTGGCCTGCCGAAATGGGTGGCCGAGGGGCGCGAGGTGGAAGATCTGCCGCCGATGGTGCGCGACCGCCACATGACGGTGCGCCGTCAGAACCAAATGGTCAGGGATGTCACGCAGGTCGCCGCCGCTTCGAAACTGGGCGATCACGAGATCCTCGATGCGCGCTCGCCGGGCCGCTTCACGGGCCGCGAGGACGAGCCGCGCCCCGGTCTGCGCAAGGGCCATGTGCCGGGATCACGCAACGTGCACTACCGGGATTTGCTGAACGCCGACGGCACCATGAAATCGCCCGAAGACCTGCGCGCCATGTTCGATGCCGCCGGTGTCGACCTGGGCAAGCCCGCCATCACCACCTGCGGGTCGGGCGTGACCGCTGCGATCATCAACCTTGCGCTGGAACGCATCGGCAAGACCGATCATTCGCTTTATGACGGGTCATGGGCGGAATGGGGCGCCTTCCCCACCGTGCCTGTCGCTACTGGAGACACCTGAGATGTTCGCAAACCTGCACGAACAACCCGCCGACAAGATCCTGCAACTGATGCAGAAGTTCAAGGACGACCCGCGCGAGGACAAGATCGACCTCGGGGTGGGTGTCTACAAGAACGCCGAGGGCGTGACCCCGGTGATGCGCGCCGTGAAAGCCGCCGAGAAACAGCTTTGGCAGGACCAGACGACCAAGGCCTATGTCGGGCTGGCGGGTGACCCGGCCTTCGGCGATGCGATGGTCGATCTGGTGCTGGGCGATGCGGTGGATCGTGCCCAGGTGGCCGCCGCGGCCACGCCGGGCGGCACCGGCGCGGTGCGCCAGGCGTTCGAGGCGATCCGCATGGCCAACCCCGATGCGCGCATCTTCGTATCCGATCCGACATGGCCCAACCACCTGAGCATCCTCAAGTTCATGGAGATGCCCACGCTCAGCTACCGCTATTTCGACAGCGCCACCGGCGGTGTCGATTTCGACGGCATGATGGCCGACCTGGAACAGGTGCAGGCGGGCGACGTGATTCTGCTGCACGGCTGCTGCCACAACCCCACCGGCGCCAACCTCAACCTGACGCAGTGGCAAGAGGTCATCGACCTGATGCTGAAGAAGGGCGCGATGCCGATGATCGACATCGCCTACCAGGGCTTTGGCGACGGGTTGGAGGAAGACGCCAAAGCTACGCGGCTGGTGGCCTCGATGGTGCCCGAATGCCTGATCGCGGCAAGCTGTTCCAAGAATTTCGGCGTCTACCGCGAACGCACCGGTATCCTGATGGCGGTGGCGCACGACACCGGCTTGCGGGGGTTGACGCAGGGTACGCTGAACTACTTGAATCGGCAGAACTATTCCTTTCCCCCAGATCACGGCGCGCGGGTGGTGACGATGATCCTGCGCGACGATGCGCTGCGTGCCGACTGGGCGGCGGAACTGGAGGATGTGCGCAACTCGATGCTGGGCCTGCGCGAGCAACTGGCCGATGAATTGAGGCGGCTGTCGGGGTCCGACCGGTTCGGATTCATCGCGCAGCACCGTGGCATGTTCTCGCGGCTGGGTACGACGCCCGACAAGGTGGAAGAGCTGCGCGAGAAGCACGCGATCTACATGGTGGGTGATTCGCGGTTGAATATCGCGGGGCTGAACCGCGACACCGTGCCAATCCTCGCCAAGGCGATCATCGACTGCGGGATTTGATGGGCACCAGCAGAAGCAGCGGTTCTCAAGGGGCGCGCCCGTGAGATTCCTGCAAGCGGCGGTTCAGAGCAGCCCGGCGTGGCGCAGGCCGGCGTCGAGCCGGGCCTTGGTGTCATCGCTCGGTTCGACAAGCGGCAGGCGCACCTCGGCGCTGCACAGCCCCAGCCGTGACATGGCGTATTTCACGCCCACCACGCCCGGTTCGGTGAACACCGCGTCGTGCAACGGCATCAGCCGGTCGAGCAACTCCAGCGCCTTTGTGTAGTCGCCTTCCAGCGTGGCGGCCTGGAACTCGGCGCACAGGCGCGGCGCCACGTTGGCGGTGACGGAAATGCAGCCCACCCCGCCATGCGCGTTGAAGCCCAGGGCTGTGGCGTCCTCGCCCGAAAGCTGGACGAAATCGGGGCCACAGGTGATGCGGGTGCGCGGCACGCGGGCCAGGTCGCCGGTGGCGTCCTTGACACCCGCGATACGCGGCAGTTTGGCCAGTTCGCCCATGGTGTCGGGGCTCATGTCGATGACCGAGCGGCCGGGGATGTTGTAGATGATGATCGGCAGGTTGCAGGCGTCATGCACGGCCTTGAAATGGGCGTAAAGCCCGGCCTGCGTGGGCTTGTTGTAATAGGGTGTCACGACAAGCGCGGCGTCTGCGCCCACCTCTTCGGCGTGGCGGATCAGGCGGATGCCTTCATGGGTGCTGTTCGACCCGGCGCCGGCGATCACCGGGATACGCCCGGCGGCGGCCTTGACCACCTCTTCGACGACGCGCTCGTGCTCGCGGTGGCTGAGCGTGGGGCTCTCGCCCGTGGTGCCCACCGGGACCAGCCCCGACGACCCTTCGGCGACGTGCCAGTTCACCAGCTTGTGCAGCGTCTCCAGATCCAGCTCGCCGTTCGTGAACGGCGTTACCAGTGCGGGAATGGACCCTTTGAACATAACACGCTCCCTTGATCGTTCGTCTTGCCGGCGCGCCATGTGCGCCCCGGTATTGCGCAGCCTGCCGCCGACCCGGTGGCTTGGGCAAGTTCGTGAATTGCCGCGCCCCCGGTGCGCGGGTAATCTGGCGCTGTCTATCCCCTGTCGGATTAGAAAGGCAAGACGCATGCGCCCGATTTCACTGGTCCTTGCCGCCGCGCTTGCCGTCTGCGCAACGCCCATGCCGGCACAGGAGGGGCCGCGCCCGCTGGCCAGCGCGCTGGATGCCGCGCGCGCCGGCAACTGGGACAATGCCGCCGAGCTGGCCCGCCGCGCCGGCCCGCAGGCGGTGCCGTTGATCGAATGGCGGCGACTGCGCGTCGGCGGGGGCACGCTGGAACAGGCGCTGACCTTCCTCGACGTGCATGACGACTGGCCCGGGCTGGGCCTGATCCGTGAGCGCGCCGAAACCAGGCTGGACGGTGCCGCCGACGCGGATGTGTTGCGCCTGTTTGCGGGGGATATCCGTCCACGCACCGGGGCAGGCGTGCTGGCGCAGGCGCGTGCGTTGCGGGCTGCGGGGCGCATCGGCGATGCGCAGGCCGGGCTGGTACTGGCCTGGCGCACGCTGTCCATGTCGGTGGCGGACCAACACGCGATGCTGGCCGCGCATGCCGACCTCCTGCGCTCGCACCACGTCGCGCGGGCCGACATGCTGTTGTGGCGCGGCGCCGACGAACAGGCGCGGGCGCTGCTGCCGCGCCTGCCCGAGGGATGGCAGGCGTTGGCGCAGGCGCGGCTGGCGCTGCGGGCCGATCGCGCCGGCGTCGACGCGTTGATCATGGCCGTGCCCGAGGCGCTGTCGGGCGATCCGGGCCTGGCCTACGAGCGCTTCCTGTGGCGCATCCGCAAGGGGCGTAGCGACGACGCGATCGCGTTGCTGAACGCGCGCAGTGAAAGCGACGCGTCGCTGGGCCGGCCAGAACGTTGGGCGAGTTGGCGGCGCTGGCTGGCGCGCGACCGGATGCGTGCCGGCCAGGGGCGCGCGGCCTATGAGATCGCCGCCGCGCACCACCTGCGTGAGGGGGCGAATTACGCTGATCTGGAGTGGTTGTCGGGTTACCTGACGTTGCGCTACCTGGATGATCCGGACCTTGCAGTGCACCATTTCGAGCGCTTTCGAAACGCCGTCGCCACGCCGATCTCGCTGGGGCGCGCGGGGTATTGGCTGGGCCGGGCGCAGCGCGCGCGCGGCGACGAGGCGGCGGCACGCGCCGCGTTCGCACTGGGCGCACGCTACCAGACCAGTTTTTACGGCCTGCTCGCGGCCGAAGCCGCGGACCTGCCGCCCGACCCCGCGCTTGCCGGGGATGAGGCATTTGCGCCCTGGCGCGAGGCGGCGTTCACAGAGTCGCCGTTGTTTCGGGTTGGGGTGCTGGCGATGAACGCGGGCGAGACGACGCTGGCAAAGCGGTTCCTGTTGCACCTGGCCCGCGATTTCGACCGCACCACGCTGGGTCAGATGGGTGCCATGGCGCAGGATCTGGGCCAGCCGCACCTGGCGGTGATGATCGGCAAGCTGGCGGCGGGCCGCGGCATTGTCTTGCCCGGGCCCTACTACGCGCTGCACCCGATGCACGAGATGAACCTGCCGGTGCCGATGGAGATGGCGCTGGCCATCGCGCGGCGTGAAAGCGAATTCAACCACCGCGTGGCCAGCGGCGCCGGGGCGCTGGGGCTGATGCAGCTTGTGCCCGGCACGGCGGCCGGCATGGCGCGCGCACTTGGCGTGGCCGATCACGATGCGAGCCGGGTGCTGGACGACTGGCGCTATAACGCGCGGCTGGGCAGCGCATACCTGGCGCGGCTGGGCTGGCGGTTCGGCGGCAACGTGGTGCTGGTGGCGGTGGCCTATAATGCCGGCCCCAGTCGCGCCAACCGCTGGATGGAAGGCAATGGCGACCCGCGCGAGGATGGCATGGACGTGATCGACTGGATCGAGCACATCCCGTTCCGCGAGACCCGCAACTACGTCATGCGGGTGGCCGAATCGCTTCCCATCTACCGCGCGCGCCTGGGCAAGGCGCCCCACCCGGTGCCATTCAGCGCCGAGCTTGCCGGCTCAACCGCGCTGCCGCTCGCGCCACAGGGTGAATAGCCCCGCGCCCACGATCAGCGCCGCGCCGATGGCGACATTGGTGCGGATGACCTCGCCGAACACGGTGAGGCCCAGCATGCTGCCGAACACCAGTTGCAGATAGGCGAAGGGCTGCACTGACGACGCCTCGGCGACCTCATAGCACTTGATCAGCGTCCAGTGACCCAGCGCCCCGGTGACACACAAAAGGCCCATCCAGCCCCAGTCGGGGGGTGTCATGGGTTCCCAGAACCAGGCGCCCGCGGCGGTCATGCCCAGCGCGCCCACGGTGCCGGTCCAGAAAAAGCTGGTCGCGGTGGTGTCACGGCGTGCGGCGTAGCGCGTCAGCAGCCCGTAAAGCGCGAACATCAGCGCCGCGAGCAGGGGCACCACGGCCTCGGGTCGGAAGACGCCGAAACCCGGTTGCAGGATGATCATGACGCCAACGAAGCCCACCGCGATCGCCACCCAGCGCCGCCAGCCGACCCGCTCGCCCAGGATCGGACCCGACAGCGCAGCGATCAGCAGCGGGTAGACGGTGAACACGGCGTGGCTTTCGATTAGGCCCAGCAGGGTAAACCCCAGGACCATCACGCAGATTTCGGTGATCAGCAGCAGCGCGCGGAAGGTTTGCAGAAACGGCTGCGTGGTGTGCGCGGCGGCGCGCAGGCCGCCGGCCTTGCGGGTGGCGACGGTGATCACGAAGGCCGCGAAGAACCAGTAGCGGATCATGATGACCATCAGCACGTTGTATTCCCCCGCCAGGTGGCGCGAGATGCCGTCCTGCATCGCGAAGATGAAGGTGGTCAGAACCATCAGCCCGATGCCGAGCCGGGTGTTGGTGTCACTGTGCAATCTCGCCCCCTGCCGGTTTGCGCGCCGTGGTCATGTGCCGCTTGCGCCCATAGCCCGCGATGCGCACCACGTCAAAGCCTGCCATGGCCAGACCCCTTCGCACCGCCCCGGCGGCGGTGTAGGTGGCCGCGGTGCCGCCCGGCACGGTGTGGCGGGCCACCGCGCGCATGAGATCGGGTTGCCACAGCTCGGGATTACGGGCCGGCGCGAACCCGTCAAGAAACCACGCATCCGCCTGTCCTTCCCAATCCGGCAGGGTGGTGCGCGCATCGCCGACGATCAGGGTGAAATCCAGGTCGGGCAGGGTGATCCGTGCCGCGCCCTCCTGCCAGAAGGGCGCCAGTTCGGCGGCGATGCCGACCAGATCGGGAAACGCGCCTTGCGCCCGGATCATGTCGGCCGCGGACATCGGGAATGCCTCGAACGTGGTGTAGCGCAGCGCGCCCGCCTGCCCGCTGCCACGCCACAGCGCCAGCACCGCCAACAGGTTGAGCCCGGTGCCGAAGCCCAGCTCGGCAACGTGGAAACCGGGGCGCAATCGCGCCGGCAGGCCGTTGCCGGCCAGGAATACGTGCCGCGTTTCGGCCAGCCCGTCATGGAGGCTGAAATACGGGTCGCCGAAGCGGGTCGAGACGGGCACGTCATGGCCGTGCCACGCGATCTGGCGTTGCTGGTCTTGCATGGGAACGTCCGTTAAAGATGGCGCGAGGATGCAGCGGAGGCCCGGTGATGGCAATGGCGGATGTGACGGTTTTCGGCGCCGGTATTTTCGGGCTTTCGGTGGCTTGGTGCTGCGCGCAGCGCGGCGCGCGGGTGCGGGTGATCGACCCCCACGGCCCCGGCGCCGGGGCCAGTGGCGGGCTGGTCGGCGCATTGGCCCCCCATGTGCCCGAGCAGTGGAACGACAAGAAGGCGTTCCAGTTCGACAGCCTGATCATGGCACAGGCGTTCTGGGACGGGGTGGCGCGGGTCTCGGGGCGTGATCCCGGTTATGCGCGGCTGGGCCGGTTGCAGCCGGTGGCGGACGCCGCAGCGCTGGAAATGGCCCGCGCGCGGGCCGAAAGCGCGGCCGCGCTATGGCAGGGCCGGGCGCAATGGCAGGTGCGCCCGCGCGGTGATTTCGGCGCATGGGCGCCGGAAACCCCGAGTGGCTGGCTGATCGCGGACAGCCTCAGCGCGCGGTTGCATCCGCGGATGGCCTGCGCGGCGCTGGTGGCGGCGATCGGGGAAAAGGGCGGCGTGGTGGCGCGCGAGGGCGCCGCCGAGGGGCACGTCGTGTGGGCGACCGGGGTGGCCGGGCTTGAGGAAATCAACGCCGCACGCCCGCGCGCCTTCGGCAACGCGGTCAAGGGCCAGGCGGCGCTGTTGCGACTGGACCGGCGCGATTGCCCGCAGATATTTGCCGATGGCGTGCACGTCGTGCCGCACGCCGATGGTACCACAGCCGTCGGTTCGACCAGCGAGCGCGCATTCGACGACGCAACCGGCACCGACGCGCAGCTTGACGCGGTGCTGGCGCGTGCCGAGGGGGCAGTGCCGGCACTGGCGGGGGCCGCGGTGATCAACCGCTGGGCCGGTCTGCGCCCGCGCTCGCGGTCGCGCGCGCCGGTGCTGGGTGCGCATCCGCTGCACGAGGGAGAATTCATCGCCAACGGCGGATTCAAGATCGGCTTCGGCATGGCGCCCAAGGTGGGCGCGGTCATGGCCGATCTGGTGCTGGGCGGGCACGATGCGATCCCGCAGGGGTTCCGCCCCGAGGCCAGTTTCTGACTGCGGGCGCCGCGCAGTGAGTATTTCTGGAAAGATGAAGTTCGCTACTGCGCCTGCGCCGTCATGCACAGCCGCCCGCCGGGGCCGCGCACCCAGAGCGTGCCGTCGGATTTCCAGCACAGTTGCGCCGTCTCATGGTGCATCAGCGGGGCGGTGGCGCGGAACGAAAAGGTGCGCAGCCTGCCCAGCTTGCGTTCGGCCAGCAGCATCAGCAGTTGCGCCAGCAGCGGGCCGTGGGTGACCAGGCCGTCGTAGCCTTCGACATCGCGGGCATAGTCGAGGTCATAATGGATGCGGTGGCCGTTGAACGTGAGCGCCGAGTAGCGAAACAGCATCGTGGTGTCGAAACGCGCGTCCTCGCGCAGGTCTTCGTCTTGCGGGGCGGCGGGTGGTGCGGGCCGCGTGCTGCCCGGCGCCGGGTCGTTGCGGTAGACAAGATCCTGCCATTCGGTAACGCGCGGCTGCCCGCCTTGGGTAATGTTGTGGCGCAAGGTGACGAAGGCCAGCGGCCCCGTGCGCCCTTGCTTGCGGGCGGTCTTGTCCAGCGTGGTTGTCTTTTGCGCCGGGCGCCCGGCGATCAGCGGTGCGTGGAATTTCAGCCGCCCGCCGGCCCACATGCGCCGGGGCAAACCCGTGTCCGGGATCGGGCCCAGCCCGGGGTGCGGGGGCCCGTCGCGGCCCAACTCGCCGGGCGGGCGGGCCTCCCAGAAATAGAGCTGGTGGAAGAACGGTGGCAGGGGATCGCCGGCGGCGACGTTGTCCGTGCGTCCCAGCGTGGCCAGGAAGGCGACGGCGCGCGCGGGATCCATGATATCGCTTTGACGAAACGGTTCGGGATCGGCAACCTGCATGCGCGAAACCTAGGCAGATGCACAAGCGGAGGCAACGGCAAATGACACCGCATGTTCAGGGGCTCGACCACCTGGTTCTGACGGTTTCCGACATCGATGACACGCTAGCGTTCTATCGCGATGTCCTGGGGATGGAGCCGGCCCGCTTCAAGCCCGCCGATGGCCCGGATCGCTGGGCGCTGTACTTCGGTGGTCAGAAGATCAACCTGCATCAACGCGGCGCCGAGTTCGAACCCAGGGCAGCGCACCCGACGCCTGGCGCGGCGGACCTGTGTTTTCTGAGCGATCAGCCGGTTTCCGACTGGCAGCGGCACCTCGCCAAACTCGGCGTCGGGATGGAGCAAGGCCCGGTGCCCCGCACGGGGGCGACCGGGCCGATCCTGTCGATCTACCTGCGCGATCCTGATGGGAACCTGATCGAGATCGCCAACCGTGCCTAGCGAATTTCCTCGCGCAGGGCCTCCATCAGGTTGCCGAGGGTCTTGCGGTAGGTGTCGCTGACAAGGTGGCCGTCGTCGTCGAATTCCTTTGACGGCCCGGCCAACAGCATTTCGGGCCCTTGCAGCAGCCGCGGCTGGAACGCCACGAGGCAATTGCGCAGCATCGTCTGCGCGCGCTCGCCGCCGGCGCGGCCGGCGGCGGCCGACATGATCGCCACGGGTTTGCCGATCAGGGGGTTCGGCCTGGTCCGGCTGATCCAGTCCAGCGCGTTCTTCAGCGCCCCCGAGATGCCCTTGTTGTATTCGGAGGTGGAAATCAGCACCGCGTCGGCGGCGGCGATCTGGTCGGCGAGCGTCTGAACACTGGCAGGGATGCCGTTCGCGGCCTCGTCATCCTCGTTGAACAGCGGCAGGTCGATATCGGCGATGGACAGGTCCGCGTCGCCGAAGACGTTTGCCGCCTCGTGCAGCAGCATCGTGTTGTAGGATCCCCGGCGGAGCGAACCCGAGAGGCCCAGCAGCTTTGTTGTCGACATTTTGCACCCGTGTTTGTTTGATCCGCCCATCACCTAGCCAGCGGCGGGGCGATGGCAACCCGCGTCAGCGCACAGCACCTGTGATCAGGGGGCGGCGATCACGGGCTGTCAGTTCGCGGGTGCCGTCATGCCCTCGGGCTGCCCGACCACCGTGAAGCTGAGTGCCTCGGGGTCGAGCCGTTCGGCGGCGACGCGGTTGACCTCTTCCAGCGTGACGGCACGGATGCGGTCATTGCGGGTGCGCACGTAGTCGATGGGCAGGCCCTGCATCTGCATTCCGACAATGATCCGCGCGATCGGCGCATTGCCGTCGAACCGCAGCGGGTAGGCCCCGGTCAGGTAGGTCTTGGCGTCCTGCAATTCCTGTTCAGTGACGCCGTCGCGGGCAAGGCGGGCCCATTCGGAGCGCACAAGGCGCACCGCCTGCGCCATGGTGTCGTTGGACGAGGCCAGCGACCCCATCCACAGCTTGGCGTGGTCACGATCAGCCAGGTAGGTGCCGACGCCGTAGGTCAGGCCGCGCTTCTCGCGCAGCTCCTCCATCAGGCGGCTTTCGAACGACCCGCCGCCGAGAATGCGGTTGACGATATAGACGGCGAAGAAATCGGGGTCGTCGATGGCAACGCCGGGCTGCCCGAATACCGCCACCGATTGCGGGGTGTCGAAGTCGACCACCTGCGTTTCGCCGCTGAAGGCCGGGTCGGCATCGCCGGGCAGCGGCGTGCCGGTTTCGGGCAGATCTCCCAGCAGATCGTCAAGCAGTGCTGCTAGTTCGTCGGCAGTTATGTCGCCGGCGGCGCCGATATAGATGCGGTCACGTGCCAGCGCGCCGCGATGGGCCGCCACGATGTCGTCACGCGCAAGGTTCGGCACCGTGTCGAGCGTACCGTCGCCGGGGATGGCATAGGGATGGTCGCCGAACACCGCAGCCTCGAACGCCTTGTCGGCCATGCTGCGCGGGTCATTGGCATCCGAGCGCAGATTTGCCATCATCTGGCCGCGCACCCGTTCGATGGCCTCCGCGTCGAACCGCGGTTGCGTCAGGCTTTTGCGCAACAGCCCCAATGCCGCTTCGCGGTTCTCGGTCAGGAACCGGGCCGAGACGCGCACCGCGTCGGTGGATGCATCGAAGCGAAACGTGGTCGCAAGCGAATCGCGCGCCCGAGCGAAGGCGCGGGCGTCCATCTCGCCTGCGCCTTCCTCCAGCAGCGCGGTCATCAGGCTGGTCGCGCCGGCCTTTTCCGGGCTGTCGAGCGCGGTTCCGCCGCGAAACCGGATTTCCAGCGCGGTAAAGGGGATGGTGTGATCCTCGACCAGCCAGGCCGTCAGGCCGCCGGGCGTTTCCACCTTCTGGATGTCGATGGCGGCGCGCGCCCCCGGCGCGGCCAGCATCAGCGCCCCGGTTAGCGCGGCGAGGCAAAGGCGCAGCGTTGCGCGGATCATTGCGTCAGTTCCTTCTTGTCGAGAAAGCCGGTCACGGCGCGGCGTTTGTCGAACACCTCGCGCGCGGCGGCCATGATGTCGTCCCCGGTCACGGATTGAAGGATATCGGGCCACGCCTGCACGTCCGCAATCGTCAGGCCCTGCGTCAGGGCCCGGCCGTATCTGTGCGCCAGCTTTTGCGTGTCGTCGCGTTCGTAGATCAGCTCGGCGCGGGCCTGGAACTTGATGCGCTCCAGGGCGTCCGGGTCGATACCCTCGGCCAGGAACTCGGCCAGCGCAGTGTCGAGCGCCGCCTCGGCATCGGTAAGGCTCACATCCTGCGCCGGAACCACGACGATATCGAAGCTGGTCGCATCAAGCGAGGTGCCGCCGTAATAGGCGGCGGTGTGCACGGCCAGGTTATCCTCGAACTGCAACTTTTCCGTCAGCACCGATGTCTGCCCGCCACCCAGAAGATTGGCCAGCAGCGCAAGCGCCGCCGCCTTTTCCTGCGTGCCGCTGTCGCGTTCGGGGGCAAGGTAGGCGCGGCTCAGGTGCGGTGTGCCGACGCGGGCGTCGCGCATGATCACGCGGCGTTCGGCAAGCTGCGGCGGCTCTTGCGGGCGGGTGCGCGGCGGCAGGTCGGGGTTGGCGGGGATCGCGCCGTAGTGCTTTTCGGCCAGACGGCGCACCTGTTGCGGCGTCACGTCGCCGGCGACCACCAGGATGGCGTTGTTGGGCGCGTAGTGGCGGCGATAGAAATCCAGCGCCGCATCGCGATCCAGTGACTCGACCTCGGCGCGCCAGCCGATGATCGGGATTCCGTATGGGTGGTTGAGGTATTGCGCTGCACGCTTCTGCTCGCGAAACAGCGCCGCGGGGTCGTTTTCGACCCGTTGGTTGCGCTCTTCGAGGATCACGTTGCGCTCGGTCACGGTGTCGCGCTCGGCGAGCCGCAGGTTGACCATTCGGTCGGCCTCCATCCGCATCATCAGGCCCAGCCGGTCGGCGGCGACGCGCTGGTAATAGGCGGTATAGTCCCAGCTTGTGAAGGCGTTGTCGCGGCCGCCGTGGCGCGCCACTGTTGCGGAAAACTCGCCTGCCTCCAGGGTCTCGGTTCCCTTGAACATCAGGTGTTCGAGGTAGTGCGCCACGCCCGAGCGCCCTTGCGGTTCGTCGGCGGCGCCGGTGCGGTACCAGACCATGTGGGTCACCACGGGTACGCGGTGGTCCTCGATCACAACCACCTGCATCCCGTTATCCAGGGGAAAATCGGTGACCTGCCCTTCGGCGATTGCCCCGGCGGGGGCCAACATTCCCGCGACAAGGGCCAGTGCGCGCATCATGTCAGGGTCTCCTCACGGGCTGTGGGCGTTACGCATGAGGCACAGTTACGCCGTCACCCGCGTACTTCAACCCGGGGTGACGCGCATGTGAATGCTTCAACCACCCGGCGGCGCCGAAGGCGTCTCCACCCCCATCTGCCGGAACTTGCCCAGCGCGGCGTAAGGGTCGAGCAGCATCGACTTGTAGGCCTGCCGATAGCGGTCGGTCCTGGCGATCTTGATTTGCGTGAAACGCCCGCGCCGGCGGCGGAAATCGGCATCCTCCGCGGCAAGCATCTGGCGGATGCCCTCGGTCACGCCGTTGCGGCTTGCGTGCTGGACCAGGGCGCTGTCGCGCTGCGGCACCGGGCCGGCGGCCGCCTCGGGCCGTCCGCCCAGAGCGGTTACCGCGTTGGCGACCGGGGTCTGGTCTGTGCGGTTGCCCTGCCCCGGTGTCGGCGTTGGCAGGGCCGACAGATCGCCCGGCGTCTCCAGCGGCTTGCCCGGCAGGACCGAGAATTCGTCCGGCCCCTTGCCCGGTGGCTGAAGGTTGCGCAATTCGGGAGGCTGCCCATCGCCCGAACAGGCGGCCAGCATCAACCCAGTTACCAAGATAGTCGCGCGCGGCAGTCGCATTGCCACCCTCCTGAATCCGTCGCGTCCAGACTTAGCCGATCGAAAGGCGGGCGTCACGGGGCCTTTTCGCGACCGGCGAAAAACACCAGCCCGATCGCCCCGAGGAAAACCGCCATGTCGGCCACGTTGAAGGCGTATGGGTTGGCGATGCCGCAGCACGACATGTTGAGAAAATCGGCCACTGCGCCGTAAAGGAGGCGATCCATCACGTTGCCCAGGGCTCCGCCCACCAGCAGGCCCGCGCCGACCAGGCCGGCGCGCCCGGGCCGGTCGCGGTAGACCCACCACAGCACGGTGCCCGAGATCACCAGCGCCAGCGCGATCAGCACCCAGCGCATCGCATCGCTGTCCTGCGAGAACAGGCCGAAATTGACCCCCCGGTTCCATGCCATGCGCAGGTTCAGGTAGGGCGGAAACACGTCGATGCGGCCAAGCTCGCGCAGCGACATGAAATGAACCACCAAGTACTTGCTGGCCTGGTCAGCCAGGAAAACCCAGAACCCTACCCAGAAGACAATCCGCATCCCGATAATCCTTTCCCGGCGGAGCGCCGGCCGTTCAGTGCCGGAAATGGCGCATGCCGGTGAACACCATCGCCAGCCCGGCCTCGTCGGCGGCGGCGATCACCTCGTCGTCGCGCATCGAGCCACCGGGCTGGATCACCGCCGTGGCGCCTGCCTCGGCCGCGGTCATCAGCCCGTCGGCGAACGGGAAGAAGGCATCCGAGGCCACCACGGACCCCTGCGTCAGCGGCGCGGGCAGGCCCAGCTCGGCCGCCATGTCGGCGGCCTTGCGCGCCGCGATACGGCAACTGTCGACGCGGCTCATCTGCCCGGCGCCCACGCCCACGGTGGCGCCGTCGTTGACGTAGACGATGGCGTTCGACTTGACGTGCTTGGCCACCCGCCAGGCAAAGATCATGTCCGCCAGTTCGTGGTCGGTCGGGGCGCGTTTCGTCACCACCTTCAAATCGTCAACGTCGAGATGGCCGTTGTCCTTGTCCTGCACCAGGAACCCGCCGGACACCTGCCGCCAGGTCAGGGATGCCGCGGCCGGGTTGGCCAGCCCCGGCGTGATCAAAAGGCGCAGGTTCTTCCTGGACGCGAACAGATCACGCGCGTCCTGGTCGATGCCCGGCGCGATCACCACCTCGGTGAATATCTGCATGATCTCCTGCGCCGTCTCCAGGTCGAGTTTTGAATTCAGCGCCACGATGCCGCCGAAGGCGCTGGTGCTGTCGCATTGATGGGCGCGGATATAGGCCTCTTTCGGGGTCGCGCCGCGGGCCACGCCACAGGGGTTGGCGTGCTTGATGATGGCGCAGGCCGGGCCGTCCTTGGGCGGGAACTCGCTGACCAGCTCGAACGCCGCGTCGGTGTCGTTTATGTTGTTGTAGCTCAGTTCCTTGCCCTGAAGCTGCTTCGCGGTGGCGACGCCGGGGCGGTCGCTGCCGTCGGTATAGAACGCCGCCCGCTGGTGCGGGTTCTCGCCGTAGCGCAGGGTTTGCGCCAGGTGCCCGGCGGCGGCCCGGCGGCGCGGGGCCGCATCGCCGATGGCATCGGCCATCCAGGTGCTGACGGCCGCGTCATAGGCCGCGGTGCGCCCGTAGGCACGCTGCGCCAGCTTGCGGCGGAACTTCGGACAGGTGGCGCCGTCGTGCTGGTCCATGTCGCCGATCAGCTTGTCATAGTCCTCGACATCGGTGACCACGGCCACATGGGCGTGGTTCTTGGCCGCGGCGCGAATCATCGCCGGACCACCGATGTCGATATTCTCGATGCAGGTGTCGTAGTCGGCACCGGCGGCGACGGTTTTCTCGAACGGGTAGAGGTTGACCACCAGCAGGTCGATCGTCGGGATGCCGTGGGCGGTCATGGCGCTGACGTGGGCGTCGTTGTCGCGCAGTGCCAGCAGCCCGCCATGCACCGCCGGGTGCAGGGTTTTCACGCGGCCATCCATCATCTCGGGAAAGCCGGTGATGTCCGAGACATCGCGCACCGTCAGCCCGGCCTCGCGCATCGCCCGCGCCGTGCCCCCGGTCGAGATCAGCTCGACGCCGCGCGCATCCAGCGCGCGGGCCAGATCAACCAGCCCGGTCTTGTCGGATACGGAAATCAGCGCGCGGCGCAGCTTGGTCAGTTCGGTCATCTGTCGGGGTCCCCGGGTGTGGTTCAGTTGGTCAGGTCCATCTCTTCGTCCCGGTGCAGGTCGCGAATGCTGATCGGCGTGTCATGCGCCTTGGCCAGCGACCACCGGGTGCGTGTCGCATAATCCATCGCGCGGCCGGTTAAAACGACTTGTTTGGTCGCACGCGGGCGCAGCCGCCCCTTTTCAAGGTAAACGCTGGGTTCCAGCGTCATTTCCAGCGTCCCATCGTGGCGGAACACCCACACCTCGCCGCTTTTCAGCGCCATCGACACCGCCGCGCCGCCCATGTCGAGCGCGGGTTCCACGTCGGGATGCAGGTGAAACCGAACCTGGAACGCGATGCCCTGCAACTGCGTCGCGTCCAGCGCCTTGTCGAAGCGGCGCTTGTCGGCGTCGTCGATCACCAGCAGCAAATCCTCGCCCAGCATGCTGCGGCCTTCGAATGTCAGTTCCAGCGTGCGCGCATGGGTCAGCCCGTGGGTGCGCAGATAGCCGTCATGTGCGCCCTCGAAACGAATGCCGTCGGGCGCGTGGCTCATTTCGACGGGCACGCCCTGCGGCGCGTCGATCAGCCATTCGCCCCGCGCGTGCCCCGTGCCCAGCCGGGCGCTGGAATACCCCGCCAGCGCCAGGGTCGAATGGCTGGCCGTGGCGCGCCCGGCGCGGCGCCATTCAGCGCCGAAAGCGGCGCCCGAGCCGCAATTGACGATCACCGGCCGGCGCCCCGAGGTGAGTTCGAACGCCAGCGTCGAGGCATGCGCGTCGCGCGAGGCCGGTCCGGTGGGCGGCGCGGCGGCATCGACGATGATGCTGGTGCGCCCGGCGCTCAGCCGCGCATAGCCCATCGACAGCCCCTCGGGTGCCCGCCGCCCGCCGGTGCCCGAGGCCGTCAGCGCCATGTCCAGCAGCCCTTCGGCGCCGCGGCCACCGCCGTGGAACCGCGCCAGCCCGCCATCGGCGTGGCGCAACGTGCGCAGCGCAGGTGCAATGCGTTCGATGGCCGCGAGGTGGTCGGGCAGGGCGCTCTTGCCATCCTCGGCCAGCGCCGCCGAGGCCCATGTCAGCAGCGTGAAAACCTCCAGCAACTCCTCGGGGTTGCGCGTGGGGATGCCGCCCTGCGCATCCACCTGCGCGCGGCACTCGCGGGCCAGCGCGCGCATCGCGGGGTCGGTGAAGCGGCCCATCCCCTGCAGCGACAACCCGGCATACAAAAGCCCCGTCAGCGCCTCGAACCGGGGCAGGCCGGGCGCGGCGGCTTGCCAGCGGCGGCCGAGGAACAGCGCCTGCCGCGCCAGCACGCGGTAGAATGCCTCGCTCCGGTCCGCCTCCTGCCCGCGCAGCAGGAACAGCGCGTGGTGGATACATCGGATCATCCGACGGCCGGTCAGCTCGGGTGTCCAGCCCGGGCCGCGCCCGTCGCCATAGCGTGCGATCCAGTCCCAGAGCCATTCCTGAGCCCGCGCCCGTGCCGCGGTGTCACCCACGGCGGCCAGGTCGTCGAGCCAGCCAAAGCCGTGCAGCGCGTTGCGGAAATCGGCATCGGGCGGCGTTATGTCCCACGGCGAGCCGCCCGGTGCCTCGACCAGGTGACCGGCGAACAGGTAGTTGCCGGCCATCAACTGCCGCCCCCGCGCGTAGGAGCCGATGGTGCGCGGCTCGGGCTGGCTGACGAATCCGGTGGCGGGCCGCGCCAAGCTGCTCGCCCGCGCGTGCAGGCGGTTCATCCAGCGCGTCAGACGCGCCGAAACGATGTTGGGTGTGGGCATCTGCACCGGCCTCTCACGCGCTCGCGGCGTCTGGGCGGATCATACGCGCCGGCACCGCGGCTGTCACCCGTGTTGTCGGGGGGGCGTTCCGCCCCCCATCGCGCCTTTGGCGCGATTCCCCCCGAGAGTACTTGCCGGAAAGATGAAGGGGTCAGCGCACCAGCGCGGCGATGTAGAACCCGTCCATGCCGCCGTGCTCGGGCCAGTAATCGGGGCGCAGGCGCAGCCCGCCCTCGGGGCTACGCCATTCGGGCGCGATGCCGGGCAGGGCCAGCGCCGCGCTGTCGGCGGCAAGGTCGGGATGGCGGGCCAGCGCCGCTTCGACCTGGCATTCGCCCTCGTCGGGAAGCAGCGAGCAGGTGCAGTAGACCAGCCGCCCGCCCGGTGCCAGCAGGCCGATGGCGTGGTCGATCATCGCCGCTTGCAGGGCCATCAGGTCGCCATAGTTGGCGCCGTCCTGCGCGTGCGGCAGGTCCGGGTGGCGGCGGATAGTGCCGGTGGCCGAACAGGGCGCGTCCAGCAGGATCGCGTCGTAACGCCCGTCATGGGCCAGCGCATCGCCCACGACCACCGCTGCGTCAAGCCCGGTGCGGGCAAGGTTCTCGTGCAGCCGCGCCAACCGTTGGTCCGAGACATCCAGCGCCGTCACCCGCGCGCCGGCGGCGGCCAGTTGCAGCGTCTTGCCACCGGGCGCCGCGCACATGTCGAGCACCGTTTCGCCGGGCACGGGTGCGAGGATGCGCGCGGGCAGGGCGGCGGCGGCATCCTGCACCCACCACTGCCCGGCGTCGAACCCCGGCAGGCGCGACACCTGCCCGGCCTCGTCCAGCCGCACGGTGCCCGTGGGCAACAGCCGGCCGCCCAGCATCGCCGCCACCCCGGCGTTGTCGTCGCGCGCGGTGATGTCCAGCGCCGCGCCGGCGAAATGCGCCGCCTCCATCGCGGTGACGGTGGGCGCGCCGTAAGCATCCACAAGCGGCCCGCGCAGCCATTTGGGTAGCCGCGGCACGCGCAGCCTGGACCAGGCCGCCGGCCCGTCGGCGGCGATCTTGCGCAGCACCGCGTTGACCATGCCTTTCAGCGCGGCGCGGCGCTTGTCGGCGGCAACGGTGGACACCGCGTCGTTGACCACGCCATGCGCCTCGCCGCCCATGCAGATTTCCACCGTGGCCTGTCGCAACACGTTGCGCACATGCAGCGGCGGTGCCTTGCGCATGTGCCGCGCCAGAAGCCGGTCGGCGCGTTCCAGGCCCCGCAACGTGTCAAGCGCCAGCCGTTGCGCCCGCGCGCGCTCGGGTGGGTCCAGCGGGTGCAGTACGCCTAGCGCCTCGGTCACTGTGCGGCGTTCGCCAAGCACCCGGTCCAGCAGGGCGACGGCGCCGGCGCGCGGGGTCTGGGTGGGGGGTGTCATGGCGGTGTCCTTGCTCTGGCTGGCGTGCGGCGTATATCAAGGGCCGACGCAGCAAGGAAGCCATGCCATGAGCGAGACCGAAAACCCCCTTCCCCCTGCCGCGCAACGCGCCCTGGCCGAGGCGGAGGCCCGCCGCAAGGCCCGCGCCGAAGAAAGCCTGCCCACCGAGCTGGGCGGTCGCGACGGGCCCGAGCCGGTGCGCTTCGGCGATTGGGAAAAGAAGGGTATCGCGATCGATTTCTGACCGCTGACCTTGGTTGCCCGCGCGTCGCGTGCGCCGGGATACGATGACGCGGGCGGGCTGTCAGCCGCCCGACAGGCCCAGCACGTCCAGCATGTCATATTCGCCGGGCGCCTTCTCCTGCGCCCAGAGCGCCGCCTTGAGCGCCCCGCGCGCGAACACCGCGCGGTCGCTGGCGACGTGGCGCAGGATGATCCGCTCCCCGGGGCCGGCGAACAGCACGTCGTGTTCGCCCACGATGTCGCCGCCGCGAATCGCCGAAAACCCGATATCGCCGCGCCGGCGCGCACCGGTCATCCCGTCGCGGCCCGAATCGCGCACGTCCGCAAGGCGCACGCCGCGACCTTGTGCCGCGGCCTCGCCCAGCATCAGCGCGGTGCCCGAGGGCGCGTCGACCTTGCGGTTGTGATGCGCCTCGATCACCTCGATGTCGAAGTCCTCGTCCAGCGCGGCGGCCACCCGCTTGGCCAGTTGCACCAGAAGGTTGACGCCCAGGCTCATGTTGCCGGCACGCACGATGGGCGCGTGGCGGGCGGCGGCGGCGATGCGCGACAGGTCGTCGTCGGACAGCCCCGTCGTGCCGATGACATGCACCGCGCGCGCCTGCGCGGCCAGCGCGGCGATCGCGACCGTTGCGGCGGGCGCGGTGAAATCCACCACCGCCTGGGCATTGGCGAGCGCCTCCAGCGGGTCGTCGGTGACCGTCACACCCAGCGCCGCGCCGCCCATGGCGGTGCCAATGTCCTGCCCGATCCAGTCGTGGCCGGGCCGTACCACCGCACCGGCCAGCCGCGCGCGGGGGCTTTGCGTGACGGTGTCCACCAGCATCCGGCCCATGCGGCCCGACGCGCCGTTAACGACGATTCCCGGCAGATCTGTCATTGGCTTGCTCCTTTTCGCGGTTTGCCGTCCTGATAGCCCGGCACGGCGCGCTTGGCAAAACCCGTCTGAGAGCTTAGATGCGCGGGGATGGCAAAGAACAAGCAACACGACGGGGCCGGACCCAGCCAAAGACAGCTTCGCGTCGGCGAGCTGGTGCGGCGCGCGCTATCCGACAT
Source organism: Sediminimonas sp. (assembly GCF_024637375.1). Classification (GTDB taxonomy): domain Bacteria; phylum Pseudomonadota; class Alphaproteobacteria; order Rhodobacterales; family Rhodobacteraceae; genus Sediminimonas. The sequence goes on from NZ_JAGXFK010000059.1 coordinate 33,234, forward strand.
CCTGATGCGCGGCGATATTCACGACCCCGATCTCGACCGTTTCTCGGTCACGGTGGGCGAGGTGCGTATGTCGCCCGACCTGCGCGTGGCGACCGCCTATGTCGTGCCGCTGGGCGGCGAGGGCCAGGACGAGCTGATCGGCCTGCTGGCGCGCAACCAGGGTGAGCTGCGGCACCTGACCGGGCGCAGCCTGACGCTGAAATTCGTGCCCGAGCTGCGCTTTCAGCCCGACGCCACCTTCGACAGGCTGGACGAGGCGCGCGAGCTGTTCTCGCGCGACGAGGTCAAGCGCGACATCGAGGACTGACATGCGCCCGCCGCGCATAGCCCCCACCTTGGCCGCGGCGCTGGCGCTGTGGCTGGCGGCCGGGGCGGCGTGGGCCGTCGAATGCAACGACATCGCCCATGATGGGCGTGGCTACACCGTCTGCCGCGTCGATGCCGCGCACGAGGAATTGCGCCTGTTCCTGTATGACGACAGCGGCGCGCCCTGGGGCAGCTTTCGGCGTATCGACGATGGCCTGCGCGCGCAGGGGCATCGGCTGGCCTTTGCCATGAACGCCGGCATGTATCACCCCGATCGCAGCCCGGTGGGGCTGTTTATCGAGGACGGCCAACAGGCGATGCGTCTCGTTCCCTCCGCCGGGCCGGGCAATTTCGGAATGCTGCCCAATGGCGTGCTGTGCCTGCGCGAGGGCCGCGCCGACGTGATCGAAACCCGCCAGTACATCGCCGAGGCCCCCGCCTGCCGCCATGCCACCCAATCGGGGCCGATGCTGGTGATCGATGGCGCGCTGCACCCGCGTTTCCTGCCTGACAGCACCTCGCGCCGTGTGCGCAACGGCGTCGGCACCGCAGCCGACGGGCGCACGGCGTGGTTTGCCATCTCGAAGGCGCCGGTTACTTTCCACGAATTCGCACGCCTGTTCCGCGACCGGCTTGGCGTCGATCAGGCGCTTTTTCTGGATGGCAATATTTCGCGCCTCTACGCGCCGGGGCTGGGGAGGGCGGATATCGGGTTGCCGTTGGGCCCGGTCGTCGGCGTGATCGACCCCGTGGATGGACGATGACCAGCCTCGAAGAACGCCTCAAGACCCGCGCGCGCGACGAAGGTTTTGACGCCTGCCGCCTGTGCCGCCCGTGGGACGTGCCGCAGGTGCCCGACCGGCTGACCGAATTCCTGGGCCGTGGCTATCACGGGCAGATGCGCTGGCTGTCTGAGCGGGCCGAATGGCGCGGCCAGCCGCATGTGCTGTGGCCAGAGGCGCGCACCGTCATCATGCTGGGGCAAAGCTATACCCCCGAACACGACCCTCTGGCGGTGCTGGAGCACCCCGACCGCGCCGCGATTTCCGTCTATGCGCAGAACCGCGACTATCACGACCCGCTGAAAAAGGCGCTCAAGCGGCTGGCGCGCTGGCTGATTTCCGACGCGGGCGGCGAGGTCAAGGTGTTCGTCGATACCGCGCCAGTGCCCGAAAAACCCTTGGGCGAAGCCGCCGGAATCGGCTGGCAGGGCAGGCATACAAACCTCGTGTCGCGGGGGCTGGGCAGTTGGTTCTTCCTGGGCTCGGTGTTCACCACGCTGGATTTGCAGACCGACGCGCCCGAGACTGACCATTGCGGCAATTGCCGCGCCTGCCTCGATGTCTGCCCCACCGATGCCTTTCCGGCGCCCTACCAACTGGACGCGCGGCGTTGCATTTCCTACCTGACGATCGAACACCACGGCCCGGTAGACGAGGCTCTGCGGCCGCTGATGGGCAACCGTATCTACGGGTGCGACGATTGCCTTGCCGCGTGCCCGTGGAACAAGTTCGCCGTTGCCGCACGCGAGGCCAAGTATCACGCCCGCGACGACCTGCTGGCGCCACCGCTGGCCGAGCTGGCCGGGCTGGACGATACCGCGTTTCGCGCGCGGTTCAGCGGCAGCCCGATCAAGCGGATCGGGCGCAACCGGTTCGTGCGCAATGTGCTGTACGCCATCGGAAATTCCGGTGACGCGTCGCTGCGCGCGGTGGCGCAGGGCCTGTGCGAAGACGCCGACGACACGGTGCGCGATGCGGCCCTCTGGGCGGTGGCGCGTCTCGATGCGCATTGAATGCCGTGGCGCCGCGCGCCGTCACCGCGACACGTCTTGCGCCGGTGGCTCCGGGCGGGGGCGATAGCGCGCGCCCTTCCACCACAGCTTGAGCGCCTGCCAGTGGATCAGCGCCAGCACCCGGCGCGACCCCAGCGGCCGGCGCAGCGCCGCGCCCAGCAACCCGTGCGTGCTCAGCGCCCGGCGGCGCCCGACAAGCGTGGCGGTCACGCCGCCATTGCCGCCGGTGAAGTCGATCCAGATGCCGATGCGGTCGTCGCGGATGTCGAAGCGGAACTCGTAGTGCCCCTCGGCAGGCTGGAAGGGCGAGACGTGAAAGACCTTTCGTGCCCGCAGCCGGTCACTGGCCGTGATCGGCCCCATGTCGTCGCGGCGGCACAGGTAGAAATGGCGGTCGCCGAAGGTATTGCTGACCTCGGCGATCACCACGCGCAACGCGCCGGCCGCGTCACGGCACAGCCAGAACGACACCGGGTTGAACACATGCCCCAGAACCCGCGGTTGTGTCAGCAGCTCGATCCGCGCCGGCGTCGGCAGGCCATGGGCGTCCAACACCTCGCGTACCCAGGCCGCGCCGCGCCCGTTGTTCGGCGGCCCGCCATTGTCGATGTCCCAGAGCGACACCAGGTTGCCCCGGTTGCGCGAGAACAGGCGCGGCGTGTCCGGCGGCGGCGCCTCGGCATCCAGCAACAGGTAATCCACACCGTAGCGAAAGGCGTTCTCGATCCCGCCCTTGCGCCCATGCCATGTGTGGCCGGCGATATGGTCGATGCCACCTGTCATTGCGCGGCAATCCCCACCGCTGCGTCGCGCCAGCGTATTTCATGGGCCACGTTGACGGCGCTGAGCAATCCGTCTTCGTGAAACCCGTGACCCAGCCACGCACCGCAAAACCAGGTGTTGGCGGCGCCGCTGCGCGCGCGCACCCGGTCCTGCGCGGCCAGTGCGGGAAGGTCGTAGACCGGGTGGCGCAGCGTCACCTGATCGTAGATCAGTTCTTCGCGGATCGGCCGGGTGCTGTTGAGGGTGACGAAATGCGGGTCGTCCATCGGGATCGGCTGCAACGAGTTCATCCAGTAGGTCAAATCGATCCGGTCGCTTCGCTTGTCGGCGGCTTCGGTATAGTTCCACGATGACCACACCGCGCGGCGGCGCGGCATCACGCCGGTGTCGGAATGCAGCACGATATCATTGGGCTGGTAGGCAATGGCACCCAGGTTGGTGCGCTCATCGGGTGTGGCATCGGCCAGCAGCGCCAGCGAGTCGTCGGAATGGGTGGCGAACACCACCTCGTCGAAGGCTTCCCATTCTCCGCCGTGGGCCCGCACCTCGACCCCGCGCACCGTGCGCCGCACGCCCGCCACGGGGCAGCCCAGGCGCAGGCTCACGCCCTGCGCGCGCATCGCCGCACCCAGACGGCGCACATATTCCACCGACCCGCCCTGCACGGTGTACCACTGGTGCTGGCCGGTGTGGCTGAGCAAGGCGTGGTTTTCGAAAAAGCCGATCATCGCGTGGGCGGGGAACTCCATGATCCGCTCCGCCGGGGTGGACCAGATCGCGCCCGACAGCGGCAGCAGGTAATGGTCACGAAACCACGCGCCGGTGCCCAGCCGCGAAAGGAACTGTGCCAATGTCAGGCCGCGATCCTGCGCCAGTTGCAGGGCATTGGCGTTGAACCGGAATATGTCGCGCAACATGCGCAGGAATCGCGGGTCAGCCGCGTTGCGCGGCTGGGCAAAGACAGCACGCAGATTTGCCAGCCCGTACTCGAACGCGCCGCCGCGCAGCGAGGCGCCGAAGCTCATGTTCGACTTGACCACCGGCACGTCGAGGCGTGCGAACAGCTCGGCCATGTGTGGGTAGTTGGCGTAGTTGAACACGATGAACCCGGTATCCACCGGCTGATCGCCGCGGCGCCCGGCCATGATGGTGCGGGCATGGCCGCCAAGGCGCGGTTCGGCCTCGAACAGGGTGACGTGGCGATCGGCGGCCAGCATGTGCGCCGCCCCCATGCCGGAAATCCCCGCGCCAATGACGGCGACCTTGCCTGTCGCCCCGGGGGCTGCTTCGAACGGCATGTGATGTTCTCCGTGAAATCCGAGTTGTCGGGGATACGCCGCGCGGCAGAAACCGGATGAGAAAAAGCTGCGCCGCCGAGTGATCCGGGCATCTTTGGGCGGCGTAAACAGTGGTATGTTGGCTGATCCCGATACACTGCGCTGCACGAAAGCCCCGTCGCCACCGCCCTCGGGCCATGCTAGGCAAGGCAGGGATGACAGACATGCGAACAAGGCGCCTGCGGTGACAGCACAGCACAAGACCGACACCCGCGACTGGGTCGCCCACATCGAGCGCATTCGCGATCAGGAGGACAGGCGCGCTTTCGCCGAGCTGTTCGCGCACTTCGCCCCGCGCATCAAAGGCTTTCTGATCCGCTCGGGCACCGATATGGCGCTGGCCGAGGAATGCACACAGGACGTGATGGCGACGCTCTGGCAGAAATCCCACCTGTTCGACCCCACCCGCGCCTCGGTTGCGACGTGGATCTTCACCATCGCGCGCAACCGCAAGATCGACCTGCTGCGCAAGCAGCGCCGCCCCGAACCCGAAGACCTGCCCTGGGGCCCCGAGGCCGAGCCCGACCAGGAAGAGGCGCTTGGCCTGCAACAGGAATGCGCCCGCCTGGGCCGTGCGATCGCCGAATTGCCCGAGAAACAGCGCGAGCTGATCGAACGCGCCTATTTCGGCGATCTGTCGCACAGCGAAATCGCCGAAGAAACCGGCCTGCCCCTTGGCACGATCAAATCCCGCATCAGGTTGGCGCTGGACCGACTGCGCCACGCAATGAAATGACCGCCGCAATGACCAAGATCACGCATCACCTGACCGACGCCCTGCTGATGGCCTATTCCGCCGGCACCCTGCCCGAGGCGTTCAACCTGACCATTGCCACGCACCTGTCGCTTTGCGACGAATGCCGTGCGCGCCTTGGCGCGTTCGACAGCGTCGGCGGTGCCCTGCTGGAAGGCTGCGACACCGTGGCCATGGCTGACGACAGTCTTGAAGCGACGCTGGCCCGCATCACCGGGGCGACTCCGGCGGCGGCTCCGCGGCGCAAGCGCGTCGAGGGGTTGCCGGCGCCGCTGGCCGATTACATCGGCGGCAGCCTTGACGCGGTGAAATGGCGCCCCGTCGGCATGGGTGTGAAGCAGGCGATCCTGCGCACTTCGCGCGATGCGACGGCGCGGCTGTTGTACATCCCCGCCGGTGCGGCGGTGCCCGACCATGGCCACCGCGGCACCGAACTGACGCTGGTTCTGCGCGGCGCCTTCCGCGACGAAACCGACCGTTTCGGCCCCGGTGACATCGAGGTTGCCGACGAAAGCCTTCACCACACGCCGGTGGCAGATATCGGCGCCGATTGCATCTGCCTCGCCGCGACCGACGCGCCGCTGCGGTTTCGCGGCCTGATCCCGCGCATTGCGCAGCCGTTCCTGCGGATCTGAGCGCGGCGTTCAGGTGCGCCCGAACAGCCGCTCGATATCGGCAAGTTTGAGTTCCACGTAAGTGGGGCGACCGTGGTTGCACTGGCCGGAATGGGGGGTCGCCTCCATCTCGCGCAGGAGGGCATTCATCTCGTCGGCGGCCATGCGCCGGCCCGACCTGACCGACCCGTGGCAGGCCACGCGGCTGAGAATCGCCTCAAGCCGCGCACGCAGGGTCGGGCTTTCGCCCTCGTCGGCCAGCTCGTCGAGGATGTCGCGCAGCATCGCGCCCGCATCGACCTGACCCAGCAGCGCGGGCGTCTCGCGCACCGCCACCGCGCCGCCGCCGAACCGCTCGATTCCCAGCCCCAGCCGCGCCAGCGCCTCGGCGTGGTCCATCAGCCGGGCGCAGTCGGCTTCGGAAAGCTCGACGATCTCGGGGATCAGCAGCGCCTGCGCGGCGACGCCGTTGTCGTCCATCTGGCGCTTGAGTTTCTCATAGACCAGCCGCTCGTGCGCGGCGTGCTGATCGACGATCACCATGCCGTCGCCGGTCTGGGCGACGATGTAATTCTCGTGCACCTGCGCCCGCGCCGCGCCCAGCGGCAGGTGCTCGGACGCCACCGCCCCGTCGCCATCGGGGCCGGGCGCCGCCGGCGCCTCGACCCGCGCGCTGTATCCGGCGCCCAGATCGGCAAAGCCCGGCGCCTGCGCCTGGTAGGCCGCGGCCCGCGCCGCGGGGGCGCCATAGTCAGCCTGATACCGGGGCGCAGGCCCACCCGCGCCCTCGGGGCGAAAGGCCCCGAGCGTCGCGCCCGCTACCGTGGACGACGCGCGATGCCCCGCCGCCGCCAGCGCATGGCGCAAGGCCGACACGATCAACCCCCGTGCCAGCCCCGGATCGCGAAACCGCACCTCCGATTTCGCCGGGTGCACGTTCACATCCACCAGCTGCGGCGCGCAATCGAGAAACAGCGCCGCCGCCGGGTGCCGGTCACGGCTGAGGAAATCCTGATAGGCGGCGCGCAGCGCCCCTACCAGCAACTTGTCGCGCACCGGGCGGCCGTTGACGAACAGGTATTGCGCCACCGCCGAGCCGCGTGAATAGGTCGGCAAGGCGGCATACCCGGACAGGTGCAGCCCCTCGCGCTCGGCATCTATTGGCAGGGCGTTCTGCGCGAACTCCGCCCCCAGCACGCGGCCCAGACGGCCGTGCAGCGCATCGAACATGTCGCCCGTCTCGGCGTCGGCGCGGAAGCTCACCCGCCCGGCGCCGCCGCCGCTGACGTCGCGCAGGCAGAACGCCACATAGGGTGCGGCCATCGCCAGCCGCCGAACCACGTCCATGATCGCCTGCGTCTCGGCACGGTCGCTGCGCAGGAATTTCAGCCGTGCGGGCGTGGCATGGAACAAATCGCGCAACTCCACCACCGTGCCGGTATTCAGCGCCGCCGGCGCCACCGCGCCCGCCTGCCCGCCGCTGATCGCGACGCGCGCCCCGTCATGGCCCTCGGCGCGGCTGGTGATGGTCAGCCGGCCAACCGCGCCAAGGCTGGGCAACGCCTCGCCGCGAAAGCCGAAACTGTGGATGTCGAGCAGGTTTTCACCGTCGATCTTGGAGGTCGCATGGCGTGACAATGCCAGGGGCAACTGCTCGGGCGAAATGCCGCAACCGTCGTCGCCGACCCGTATCAGGCTCTTGCCGCCATCGGCGATGGCGATGTCGATGCGCCGTGCGCCCGCGTCGATGGCGTTCTCGACCAGTTCCTTGACCGCCGAGGCGGGGCGCTCGACCACCTCACCAGCGGCGATCCGGTTGATCGCGGCATCGTCAAGCTGCCGGATGACAGGCCGGATATTGGGGGCATGCGTATTCATACCACAATACCTAGCATGCCGCCCGCGATTCTGCTACCGGGTTCGCGTGCCCGCGCGGCACCGCCGCCACCCGATTTCGGGCGTTGCAGGTGCAAAGCTGCGCGTGATCGACTACATGCACGCCATCACACGGCGCCGCCCGGCCGAAGCATCATACCCAACCGCAGGAGACCCCGGAATGAAAACCGAAACCGTCGACAACGCCGAGCTGGAGACATGGACCGTGGCCGAGGTAGCCGCGGCCTTTGTCCGCGACGAGATCGTGCTGATCGACGTGCGCACGCCACAGGAATACATGTTCGAACATATCGAGGGCGCGCTGCTGATGCCGATGTCGTTCTTCCGAGCCGACAAGCTGCCGGGGCAGAGCGACAAGCGCATCGTGTTCCATTGCGGCTCGGGCGTGCGGTCGGACCGGGTGGCGCGCGCCGCCATCGCCGCCGGAATGGACCGCGTCGCGCACATGAGCGGCGGCATGGTGGCGTGGAAAGAGGCGCACCAGCCCTATATCGGTACCAACATGGCCACCGGCGCGCCGCAACTGGTGGACGGCCGCGGCTGAGCCCACACGCATTCACGCAGGGCCGGCGCGGCGCCGGGCACGCGCCTGCCGCCGGTCGGTGTATAACAGGTAAACCGCCAGCGCCGTGACTACCACCGCCCCGCCCGCGACCATCGCGGGCGTTGGTGATTCGTCGGTGCCCAGCCACACCCACAGCGGGCCCAGCACCGTTTCCAGCAGCAACAGCAGGCTGACATTCGCGGCCGGCGTCAGGCGCGCGGCCAGCGACAACGTCATGAACGACACCGGCAGCACCACCAGCCCCGTTGCCGCGATCGCCAGCACGCCGCCATCGGCCATGCGCGCCGGCCCGGTGATCGCCAGCCCCATCAGGCCGGCCAGCAGGGCGCCGGTACCGATGCCCAGCAGGATCGGCACCGTGGGTCGCGCCCTGATCACCACGAAATTGAGCGCCAGCGTGCCCGCCACCAACAGCCCCGCAACCGCGCCCCACAGCGTCTCGATTCGCATCGTCGGCGCATCGGCGCCGCCGTGCCCGCCGAACACCGCCAGGCCGATGCCTGCCAGCACCACGACGATGGTGATCCAGGTGGACGGATGCGTCGGCTCGCCGAACAACAGCCGTGCAAGGATGGCGGCGAAGATCGGCACCGTGGCTACCCCGAACAGCACCACCGAAACCGGTGCGGTGGCGATGCCGAAACTGAACAGCGTGGCGTTGAAGAACTGGCACGCCACGATGGTCAACCCCGCGCCCGAGGCGAAGGCACGCAGGTCGGCCCGGTGCAGCCCGCCCCGCGTCACGGCCCAGTAGGCCAGCAGCAAACACCCCATCAGGGTGCCGCGCCAGCCCAGCATCTGGAAGCCGTCCATCTCCGACCAGCGCATCAGCAACGTATCGGGCGTCAACACCAACGCGCCGAACAGCGCAAGGAATATCCCGAAAAGGGGGTGGCGTCGCATCGGCGGCTCCTGAACCGGGGTTTGGGATGGCCCCCGCTGGGCGGGAGCGTTGCCCGGTAATAGCGCCAAATGCGCGCCGCTCCAACCCGGGGCGCGGCGGCGTCGCGCGAATGCAAAAAGCCCGGGCGCCTTGTGCGCCCGGGCCAGTGGTCAGCCGATCAGGAAGGAAGGATCAGCTTTTCGAGAACTCGGGGTAGGCTTCCATCCCCAATTCGGCCATGTCGAGGCCGTTGATCTCGGTCTCTTCGTCGACGCGCAGGCCCATCACCATGTTCAGGACCGCCCACACGACGGCCGAAGCGACCGCGACGAAGACCCCGATGATCACGATGCCCATGATCTGTGCGCCGAAGCTGGCGCCCGGATTGGTCAGCGGCACCGCCAGCGTGCCCCAGACGCCGGCGATCAGGTGCACAGGGATGGCGCCCACGACATCGTCCACCTTGAGCCGGTCGAGCATCGGCACGGCGAACACGACGATCACGCCGCCCACGGCCCCGATCAGCGTCGCGGCGCCCAGCGAGGGCGTCAGCGGCTCGGCGGTGATCGACACCAGCCCCGCCAGCGCGCCGTTGAGCACCATGGTCAGGTCGGGTTTCTTGTAAAGAAGCTGCGTCAGGATCAGCGCCGCGACCGCCCCGCCGGCGGCGGCGGTATTGGTGTTGGCAAAGATGCGGCTGATATCGGCCACGTCGCCGACGCTGCCCATCGCCAGTTGCGATGCGCCGTTGAACCCGAACCAGCCCAGCCACAGGATGAACGTGCCCAGCGTCGCCAGCGCGAGGTTCGAACCGGGGATCGGTACGGTCTTGCCGTCCTTGTTGTACTTGCCGATGCGCGGCCCGAGGATGATCGCGCCAGTGAGTGCGGCCCAGCCGCCCACCGAATGAACCACGGTCGAGCC